>JBHLNT010000286.1:0-4183 GCA_048941265.1 Promethearchaeota archaeon | reverse complement strand
AATCCACCAAGAGTTCTGACTAGCTTCAAGGAAACCTGAGGATTTTTTCCCCAAATTCCTTCCTTTTCATTATGAACAATTCGAATTCCATCTTCATATTCAGTCTTGCCTTTCCATTCTACATCCTGACTGTAAACTTGGAGTTGAACTATGGATAAATTTAGCAAGATTGTAGAGAGAAGCAGAACACTTAATTTCATGGTCCACCCCAATGCATCGATTACACCCACCTTCCAGTTTAGAGTCATAAGTCTCGGGTGTCAATTCGCAGAGGATGGCTTATTAAGAATGCACGGCAGTCCTCTCTCAAAGAAATAAAAAAAGGCGAGCCCTTCAAGTAGGGTTGGGGAATGATATCAGGCACAAACATTATTTATTTCAATAATTTTCTGAAAAATACTTCAGCAATATTTAATTCAATAATACGTATTCCAGGTGTTCTTTCCAAAATATATCCATCTTTATCAAGAAGAAATTTACTTGGGTACGCATTTACATTAAATTGTTTTGCAAGAGATTCTTCTTTTGTGTCATAAAGAACAATATAATCGATATTATGCTGTTCTAGGAATTTTGTAATATTATTTAATTTCGCTCCTTTCGTTACTGCATCACACACAACGGAAATAAAAACAATATTATTTTCAGACTTAAAGAGTGAATAAAATTTCTTTAGATTTGGTATTTCTGCTATACAAGGACCGCACCATGTTGCCCAAAAATCAATCAGAATATATTTATTATTAATACTCGATAAGTTTAATTGTTCATTTGTAGTTAAATTTAGATATGTTCCTTTTAGTATATATTGATTCTCTGACTTTATTAAAATTGAGCTATTTGGCTTTTTATTTGCTAAATTAAATTTAGTTTCGCCATTTTGAATATCAACATTAAGGTACCATGCTTTAAGGGAATCACGTGAAAGTTCTTCTTCAATTGTATATTGAGATAATAAATCAAGTGTTGCAAAGGCTTGTTCTTTTCGATTACCTTCAATAAATTTATCAACAAGAAGTTTCCCGGGACGTACTAATTCATTTTTGACAATTGTTCCCTGAGAAAATGCAGTAAACAAAAGAGTGAATCCTAAATCTAAATTTTCATTATATATTGCATTAAGTAATTCAAATTGTTTTTCTGAATTAACAAGTTTTGCTTTAATAGACATTAAAGTTTTCTCAAAATCTCCTTCAAATATATTTTCGTTGAGTGCTGAATCAATTATTAAAGGTAACGATATTAAAGAATTATACAATTCATTCCAAAGCTCACGGTTCATATCAGTTGTAAGTGAAAAGACAATAATATTTGTGTATGTTGGTATATTTAACAAATACAAAGAATGAAAAAGAGGATTATTTCTAATGTATTTAATGTCCTCAATTAAATTGGGAGCCACATATTTAATAAAAAGATATTCTTGTGCCCATTTATCATTTCCAGCAATATTCGAGATTAGAAGTAATGGATATCCATCGAATCTTTTTAGAACAGGATTATTAGAATTAATTTGTTTATTCCAAGCATCCCTTAATATCTTAATCCGTTCGTCAATTTCTTCCGTTGATATAAAATGTTTGCCCAATAATTCGTGTTTTTTTGAATAATCAATGATAAAATTCTGTTGCTTTATAGAACGGGAGCGATAATCTAATTCTTGGGAATGAATATTACATTGGAAAAAGAAAGAGATTAATAAAATTATAATCGTGTTCATATTTTTGCTCTGTTAGTTCACAATACATAACATATTATGATTAGGATAACTGTCATCACATTTTCCCCAATAGCTTTAGTCAATATGTAATACTGATGGGAATAGAAAAAGGTTAACTTGAATCCCAAAGCTCAGGTGTCAATGATTTAGCATAGACCACTCCCTCCCGCACCAAATCGGTGACGTATAAGTGACAGAAAATGACTAAAACTGCCTACTTCTGCTTAACGGTGAGACTTAAAATCAGTCTGTTGGCCCCTATCACCCCTGGATAGAGCGTCTGACTACGAATCAGAAGGCCCATGGCTTCGAATCCTGCCGGGCGTACCAGGGAAAACCTCCGATTTCAGCAACTTGTTTTGTTTTTAGGCTTTCAATCCTAGTACCATATTTTCAACGCTTTTCAGCCATTTTTGTGTAATATTTGTGAAATGGAGTCGTCTATAGTTATAGTTTGGAACGACGGATTCCGGATCCGTAGGTCGGGCGTTCGAATCGCCCCAGGCGTGCCAGCTTATTTCCTTGTTTTCAGCCACTTACTCTGTTTTTGTCTTTCAACCCTAATACCCTAGTTACAGCGCAATTCAGTCATTTTTATTACATGTGTGACATAGAGGAGGAGTCTATTTTGAATGAGAAAACGCAAGGGACATAAAATCCCTCCTAGGTAGTAGGTACATGTCTGTTCTAGTCCAGTCCCCGGGGCTCTGTTAACTCTGTTTTCCTCATGAAGTATGAAAGCAATTTAGGATAATTTAAAACTAATCATAATTAAAAAGTGATACTTAGATGACAATAAAGAACTTGTCCTTAGTATTTAGCCACAAAAGCAAATAGCCATAAATCAAAAGCTCATGATATAATTTTATATTACCATTGGGATGTTTAAAGAAACTTATTTAACGCCCACAAAAGGTCGCCTGCTTTGAAGTCCAATAACTTGACTAATTAGATAATGTGCTGAAGCATATTCGGTCTCATTTAAATAAATGATAGAATCGAAAACCATATCTGTTGTATTGGAATAAAGAATGATTCCATTATCGCTTCCTAAAGAGGTGGGTTTTATTAATTTTACCTCAGGAAGAACTACATTTTTAGAGGACTCAATTATCTTTTTATTGGGATGTTCACAAATTATCAAGTATGTGGATCGGCCTCAAATATTAGAAGTGGGTGTTGGAAATGGTCTGGTTCTCCTAAGCTTAGGATTATTGAATATTACACCCTCTGCAGGTTTTGATATAGATCCAGAGCAAGTAGTTGCGTGTCTCCATAATGTTAGAAAGTTAAATATTGATACAAACAATATTTTTTTTTTCAGAGGCGATATTAGAAGTCACACTGAAATTTTTAACAGTATCAGATATAGGCTCTCGCCAGATACAATAATTGCTAACACTCCCTACATTCCATTATCTAGGAAATTGGTAAAGCACATAGAAAAAAGGGGTATTAATTCTTTATTAGTAGACGGTGGTTCAGATGGGACAAGACTAATATCCCCCATTTTTGCTTTTGCAGAAAAGATATGTGCTAAAATTGTAGTTTTAAATACTTCTTCTCTATCAAATCCAAAAGCTACTTTAGAAATCGCTTACGCTTATGGCTATAAACCTTTGGAAATTTTTGTGCTTATTAAACCTTTGGATGTATTTGGTTGCTCTGGAATACCCGAGGTAGCTAATTATCTTAAAATGCTTAGTGATCATAAGAAAGCCTTTCTTTGTTTCTTGCCTACTGATGTAAAAAAACTATCTAAATCTGTTTCTGCTATTTTCATGATTATTACTTTTCTTTTCGGAAAAACTTCTAGATATCGGAATTTTTACACTGAAAAATTCATAATGGATGACCTGCTATTAAAATTTATGCAATGTGGCCGGAGTATTAGTCAATTGATGTCTGATCATTCAAGAATTTTTATCGCTCAAGTCTCCGAAGGTGAAATAAAGAAAATGAGAGAAATGAAAAAGGACTTTAGAAGCATACAAAAGTCTTGCGCTAATAGAGGAGCTATTGAAAAGAAATCGTAGATCTAATTTTATGTAGTGGCCTTGACAGAGCTTTGACGCTAAATTTTTCTTGATTTTGTTTTATAAAATACTTTACTTTTTCATTTACATATCTATCGTAATTAGGGGGAATTATTCCACACTTTCTTTTCTCGAAACATTGTCCTTTCCAACGATTCTCTCCATATTTTTTATTTTTGATAAGATCGATTTTTGTCCAGAGATTGGCTAAGCTATTTTTGCGGATATTTCCCACTTTCTCTTCTGATTCACATAAGTAAGTATCTCCAGTGTCCCCAATATAGAATCCTGCTCTCGAAATATCGCATGGAAGTCCCCCTGGGAAATCAGAGGGACTAATATATTTAATTCTTTTGAAGAAGCTATTGATATAATAATTTATGTAATATTATTCGAAATTGTCAAAAAAGATAGAGAACTCAATCAT
>JBHLNT010000285.1:0-4188 GCA_048941265.1 Promethearchaeota archaeon | reverse complement strand
AGTGGAGTATTTATTTGCAGCCATATGATCTTAACTCTCCTCTAATATCTTATTTTAATTGTAAATTAATCTAATCCATTAATAAATTTTCTAATATTTCTGCGGCATCCTTGACAAATTTCGGACAAACTTCAATAAATAATCTTGTTTCAATGGCCTTATTTCTTCCCTCAAGAGTACTTATATCGCAATCTAATAATTTGCTACATTTAATCGTACCATTTCGGGATTTAAATCTGCTTACAAACTCTCTAACAACTTCATAAGCTTTTTCTTTCTTTTTAGTTTCACTCAATTTCGAATTACCATATTTTAATCCTAAAACCATGAAAGCACCTGTTACTGCTCCACATGTATTACCTAAACTGCCCATTCCTGCTCCAAACGGCGAGGCTAGTTTTAAAGCAAGTTCAGGTTTTAATCCAAATTGAGAGCCATAAGTCGATAAAATTGTCTGAGAACATCTAAATCCCTTCATAAATAATGAAACTGCTTTTTCAACGTTTTTCATTTGAAAAATTCCACTTTTTAAATTTAATTTACTAAAAATAATTATAAAAATTATAAAATTGCTTATATATTATATATTTAGTAATTAAAATAAACAAATTATTGTGCGAAAGAACCTTGAAATATAAAGCAAAACTATGGGATAAGCTTGAAAATAACAAGGTGAAATGTCATGTATGTGCTAATGAATGCACAATTTTACCCGATAAGGTTGGGATTTGTAGAACACGTAAAAATTTTGATGGTGAATTATATACTTTAATTTATGGATCTATGATATCTTCGGGAAGTTTGGACCCCATTGAAAAGAAACCTCTTTATAATTTTTGGCCAGGTGCAACTGCCTACTCTATTGCTTCAATAGGCTGTTCTTTTCGTTGTCAAAATTGCCAAAACTGGTCTATTAGCCAAGCAAATCCAAGTGATAATGGTAAAAATGGTTTTTATGATCTCGAGGGTTATGAACGTCGTGGTATGTCTTTAGTAGAAATGACTCCGGAACAACTAGTAAAAAAGGTCGTAAAAAGTGGAGCAAAAACTTTAGCATATACCTATAATGAACCATTAATTTGGCACGAATGGATATTAGATACTGCGACACTCCTTAAAAAGGAAAATATTAAAACGATACTGGTTACAAATGGCTATTCCACTCCAGAAGCTTCTAAAGAATTAATAGAAGTGGGAATAGATGCTGCAAATATAGATATTAAAGCGATGAGTGATGATTTTTATAAAAAAATATGTGGAGTAAAATCTGTCCAACCTGTTTTAGACACTGCGAAAAGGTTTAAAACTAATGGAATTCACGTAGAACTGACAAATCTAATTATCCCGGATTGGAATGACAGTCGGGAAGATATCGAAAAGCTATGTAAGTGGGTTGTTGAAAATTTAGGTAAAAATACTCCAACTCACTTTTCTGCATATCATCCAGACTTTAAAGCTCCTTCTAATAAAAGGACCCCATATCAAACGTTGAATATAGCTTATGATATAGCAAAAAATGCAGGCTTATATTTCCCATATGTAGGTAATGTTCAGCATGATGAGGGAAGCAATACCTATTGTCCAAACTGTAAACATTTAATCTTCGGCCGTAGCGGTTATAGTTTTACAAAAATAGATATTACAGATGATAATAAATGCCCCAATTGTGGTTATGATCTAGCTAAAGATATTATTGGAATAGTTAGTAAAAAACCTTCACATAGATTTGCCTATTTCTAAAAAAAAATTAAAAAATAAAAAAAAGTTAGATTTAAGCTAAGGAAGTTCCCATTACCAATAACATAAAAGCTTGGACAAAGCTAATCATTGCCACAATAAATGCAATGGGCGCCCATGAAATGAATTTAGATAAGGCCATCAATCCTGCTGTATAAAATTTAACGGTTCCCGCAACTACAATAAAGATTATAATGAATATCGCAATCAATACATATTTAGGGTTCACAACTCTTTCTATTAGTTCAACTGCCGAATCCGGAATCAAAAAAGCAATCGCTAATGTAACAGCGGTAGCAACTAAGAGACCTGCCATACTAGAAATAGGTAAATCATTTAAGGGCTTCATAAAAGCAAAAAATCCAAAAATGATTAAAAATACTGAGGTAAAAACATTTCTCTCATTACCAGTAGTTGCGGCATAGGCAATACTAGGAGCCACATTAAGAATTAATCCTACTGTCCCTGCTGCAATACATAAAATGCCTACAACAAATCCGTAATATGTCATCAATCGTAATACTTTAGTGATATCGAAATTCCAATCATCCACATGGGTGAGTTGACGCCAAGATTCTCTTCTATTGGCTTCATATGCAGCGTCAATAAACCACATAATGCCTAATAATAACATAAAAAAGCCAGCATAACCTGCAAATGCGGTTAATTCTTCTACTACCAATTGAATTCACTCTTTAATTTAGAATTATTGTATTTAATAATATAATACGAATATCATATTAAAAAATATAATTCTTTAGTAGTCCAATTCATATATAAAATTAAGTTTTGAAAAATTTTTTTCTCTTTCAATTTCTATAAAATCCTTGTTTTCTTAGGTTTTTTGTAATAAATATAGAACTTCAAAAATAAACTATTATATACAATTTTGCTTTAATAAAATTAATGTAAATTTTATTAAATCCAAAGAAAAAAATAATTAAAATGAAAATTAATCGTAGAGTTGTAATTATTCTACTTATATTAATGCTCCCGCATCTTTCAATTCTTCGTTTTTCTCCAATTAATGCAGACTATGATGGACTTAAAGAAGAAAAATTGAATTTACAAATTATCGAAGAAAAAGAGCTTACAATACCTAAAGCATCTGGTTTCTGGAATGTTGATTTTATTCATATTAAAAATGATAACTGGTCTGCAACCGATCTTCCTTGGATTCAAAATCATACAGGAACTTGGGATGATCCTCACATTATTGAAAATGTTACAATTAATGGGCTAAATAAAACAAGCTGCATTTTTATTGAAAATAGCATTCAACACTTTATTATTAGGAATTGTACACTATATAACAGCAGTAGCGAAGCAGTAATGGGATTTGATCATGCTGGAATAAGATTATACAATGTTAATAATTCAATTTTAATCAATAATAATTGTTCTTATAATCAGAGATGTGGAATAGTATTACTTTCCTGCAATAATATTACGATCTTAGATAATATTGCAAAAAATAACACCTTACATGGATTAAAGTTAATGATGACTCATAATAGCATAATTTCAGGAAATAGTATGATTATAAATAATATGTCAGGTATTCGTACTGAGAATTGCATAAATAATTCATATTATGAAAATACTGTAAAAAACAATACAGAAATGGGTTTCTCTCTAACGCAGGAATGTAACAGCACAGTATTTAAAAATATTATTATGAATAACGGAATTTATGGAATAGAGCTAAAATGGATGAGTGAAAATACCACAATATATAATAATGTTTTTATAGGAAATAAGCAATGGAATGCTTTTGATGACGGAGATATATTAAATATTAAAAATAGATGGGATAATGATTATATTGGTAATTATTGGGATAATTATTCTGGAGTAGATGGTAACGGTGATGGAATTGGAGATACCTTTCATTTTATAAATACTACTGGCATACCAGCAAATGTTGATACTAAACCCATATTTGAGAATCCAATCCATCAAGGAGAAAAAGTTCATATTGATGATACTGGTGCGAGCGCATTAACTTGGGCTCAGACAGAGTTAGTCAAGTGGTGGTGTAATGGAAAAGGTACAAAATCTAATCCATACGTTATTAGCGATTTAAGGATTAACGGTGGTGGTATAGGGAGTTGCATTTTAATAGAGAACTCCAACGTATATTCTAAGATCGAGAATTGTACAGTTTCTAATTGTCAATGGGATATATATAATTATGCTGGGATAAAACTGTTAAAAACTAATTATAGTACAATTGAAAATAATACATGTTCAAATAATCAAGGAAATGGTATTCTTTTGTATGAAAATTGTAATAATAATACAATTTTAGCAAATATAGTTAAAAATAATGATCATTTTGGCATATCTTTTGATGAGGTTTGTCATAATAATCAAATTATTGGAAATATTGTAGATGGTAATACTGAAACTGGAATAAACTTAGGAGGTATATATACCGGTTATTATGAA
>JBHLNT010000284.1:0-4205 GCA_048941265.1 Promethearchaeota archaeon | reverse complement strand
ATCACAAGTAGTCTCACCTATGAGAATATCTGTCATGGCATAATATGGACAACTGTTTCCTACTCCAAATCCAATGGCGGATTTAATTAAAGCACAAATATTTGTCGGCAGAAGATCTTCTGCAGCATAATTTGAGAAGTTGGTTCCTCCACATAATCCCACACCAATAGCATCTAACGCAAAAATAATCTCATCAGGTACATATAGACAGAAAGTTCCTATGACCTTTTTCCCTTCCTCTTTTGCCTGCTTAAGTTCATTTACTCGAATTCCATGAATATCTCCCACAACAAAGTCCCAAAAACCAATAGCTTCTGGTCGATTTTTTTGTGCGTCAATATAAATTTCCTTAAAAACATCTGGAAGAACACCTAATAATTGATCATGTTTTTCCATGTCAATACCGAGTTCCTTCCACATAGAACGCCAATTTGGTTTTTCACTTTCAGTCATTAAAATTTTTCCTAATAATAATTTTAAATCTATTTTATAAGTAATAGAGAATGTGAATTATAATTATTAAATATATCGATACTATCTATCGAAATCATCGATAAACAAAAAAAATAAAAAATAATAATTATAGTTTTTCTATTTTCAAATAGTAATTCTCTCCTTCTAATTTGAATTCCAAAATCTTTGCCCCATGGCTTTCGGCAAACCTCTTTATATTTTCGCCAGCCTCGCAAAAATCTCCAGATACTTCTAAGAGCTCTCCACTATTCATATTATTAAGCATTCTTTTTGTTTTAGCTACGGGCATAGGACAAACAAGACCAGAGCAATCTAATTTTAAACTATCTCCCATTATTCTTTCACCTCATTTATTATGCAAACAGAATGTTATCTGCTTCTTCGCACATTTCAAGAAAGCCATTCATAGTCGTTTTTTGAATACCCTCTAATAATTCATTTTCGGACATCCCTCGAGCTTTCATGCAGACACCGCATGCTAACACTTTAGCACCCTCTTCAATAACATCTTTTAGCCATTTTCCAACATTATCATAAGTGGTGGGATCTTGATTTTTTTTTCCTACCCAAATACCATCTTCCACAAGAAAAATATTTATTTTATGGCCTCCTAAGAGAGCAGTATATGCAAATCGAAGTATTGTATAAGGTCTTTCCTTGGTATATTGACCGCTCCCAATCGCAATCGTAAAGATCTTCTTTTTATTCGACATTTTTTCTTCTCTAATCTAAAATGAATAATTTTACTAAGTAGAACATGATTAGAGAATATATTAATTTTTTGAAAATAATTTATTAAATTTTCTCATAAATCAAAATTTAAAAATAATAACCTTTAATCTCAAATTATTATGAGTGGTTTCTGCGGTATTCTAAATATTCAACGATTTTTGCTAAGGCATTTACAGGACGATCCCAGTATTGAAAAACTATTCCCCCGTGCTCCCTTATTTTTTTAGACCAATGACTTGCAAAATTTTGAGGATTAATATATATAATGGGAACTCCAAGTTTTTGAGAAGCTTTAATTGTCGGTGCTATGAATATTTTATCCATTTCGTCCATTCTTTCAGCCATATCCTCCCTAAATTCTATACATGCCCCAATTTTTTCATTTTGTTGCAAATCAGGAATAGTTTCATGAAATCCAATCGCCCCATAAATAATTACTGCATCAATTTCTCCAGATTTCATTAACATTTTAGGAATTGAAGTATAAAAATTAAAAATATTCATATCAAACGTAACATCGACCGGATTATGCCAACTTGCAGTATGTGGCAAAATTTTTTTTAATTTTGTTTGTAATGATTCCGATAATTGAGGAACGACTAAACAATTTCTCTCAGCATTATTGGCTATTAACGCCCCCGGTCCCCCTGAATTGGTAATAATTCCAATTCGTTTTCCTTTAGGGTATGAGAAATTTGGATTGGATAAGATAGATGCAATATCTAAAAACTCTTCTATATAATCAGTCTTAATAATACCTGTTTCTTTAATCATGGCATCAAAAATTTTCATATTCCCAGCTATTGAACCTGTATGACTTTTAATCGCCCGATTTCCAGCTACAGAACCTCCCCCATACATCGCAATTATCGGTTTTTTTTGGGAAATTTCCTTAGCAATTTGTATAAATTTTTGCCCTCTTTTAATTTCTTCAATATATAATCCTATTACGTCCGTTTCTTCATCATTCTTAAAGTAATCTAAAAAATCCACAAGATCAATATTTGCCTCATTTCCGACTGAAATTGATTTGCCAACTCGAACATCAAGAGACTCGGGATCCATACCCCAGTGACTTGACATCGTTCCGCTCTGAGAGGCTACCGAAAATTTCCCCCGTTTTAGTCCATCTCCCCATACCATCATATTGAATATACCGTTATCATTTGGATAAAGCCAGCTATTATAAAATCCAAAACAATTTGGACCAGTAAATCTAATCCCATATTGATTAGCAATTTCGGTTATTTCCTCGGTAAGTTTATTTGAGCGATCTCCTGTTACTTCTCGAAAACCTCCAGAAATTAATACAATTTTTTTTACTCCTTTTTCTCCGCATTCCTTAAATATTTGAGGGACCACCTTTGGGGGTAATACTATAATGACAAGATCGGGGATTTCCGGAATTTCTGCGATCGACTTATAAGCTTTGAAACCTAAAACATTGTTTAATTTCAGGTGAATCGGAAAAATCTTACCTTTATATCCAGATGATATAATACGGATAAGTTGCATAGTTCCCATTGTGGTACCAAAGCTATTATTTGCCCCATAAATAGCTATGCTCTTTGGACGTAAAAAATCGTGTAAAAAATGTGTATTCATGTCTATCTTTTAAACTTTTCTATTAAAAATATATCCCATTCCTACATAGGAAAAAGAATTTTAACTTTAAAACTTAATTAAATTTGCCAAAATCTTAGAAATCCTTTTTTGAGAACTAAATAATTAGTTAATTAATTTAAATAATTTTTTCCCTCTATTAATCAGAAAATTCATTAGAATTTCTATAGTAAATCAACATAGAGCCTAAAATCCCTGAGGTAATCAAACCTAAATCAACCCAAAATTGATAGGAAAATATCATATCTAATCCGGTAATAATAGAAAAACACAGTGGAATGATTATAATGGTTTTAGGAACCTTTTTATCTGTCATTAGTAATATGCCAAATATAAACACAGTTGTTGGGCAAGGAACAACTCCGAAAAAAGCGAGGACAGGATAATAATGTCCTATAATTATCTGAATGAGGGGATACATTAAGAGTGCATATAAGATCATGAGCGCACCGATTATAGAATATGAATTCTTTTCAAATTTAAATGAGAGTGAGCTCTTATAAACACCGAAATAGAGAAACAATATCGCCTGAATAATCCAAACAATTCCTAAAATTACAGACCATAATGGATCCAAGGTTAAAGTGAATATTAAATAGAGGACAATACCGATCCACAAGGTTATGAACGCTAAAATAATAGATATTAACTTATCAGAGATATCCGTTTTTTTTATTGTTAAAGTTATCATTAATATTGCCAATATATAGGCAATAATAATCATGGGCCAAATGGCGCGGTTATATCTTGAAAACAAATCATAAACATCTTGGGTAGTTTCTAAACTCATCTTTGGATTCCTCCTTAGAATTGGTTATATATTGGATAATAATTAAATTTTAATTCGGTAGTTTTTAACATTTATGGTAAATCATGTGCCAAAAAAGATGGAATTTGAATGCTTTTACTATTTAGGTATATTTTCTCTTAAAGCTCTGGATTAATTAACGTCAAGAAATGAGTTTTCAAGAGATAACAGAAATTATGATTTAGCGAATTGAGCAGGTCAATCCGAAATTGAACGCGAACTATTCTCTATTATTAATGTTCTTCTATAAAAACTATAAAAGCTACGACGAGTGCAGCAACAGCACCCGCCAAAATATCAAATCCAAGAGAATTAAAAATTCTTTAAAATGGAGTACAGTGTGGCAGCACGAAAAAAAACATTACAAATGTGAATAGCGAAAGAATTCAAAAAGTTATTACGAAAACTTTCAAAAGTACACCATATTTTGAAAATTGGGGAAAAAATAGAACCATTATTGTAAAAAAGAAGCTCATGCTTAATGAACTATGAAACGCATATGTCGCTGCATCTGAAGGTTTGTATTCATAAAACAAGGGATAAAAAAGATATGTAAATAACGCTGTAG
>JBHLNT010000283.1:0-4233 GCA_048941265.1 Promethearchaeota archaeon | reverse complement strand
TAACAATGATATAACAAAAAAAAAGAATGTGAAAAATTATGACTATGAAAGAAAGAATTATAGAAATTTTGAAAAGAAATAGATATACCATAAAAGATATATATCAAAACATTAAAAAGAGTTATAATATTGAAATCAGAGTCAGCGTATATATAAATAGATTGAAAGAGGAAGATATTGTTGAAAGATGTGGTATTGATATTCGCTATAAAATATACAAACTAAAACATGAATCTTTTAATGCATCTGATCCAATTACACTTCTTAAAGAATTATATGGGTTAATGAGTAGAAAGATTAATTTTATCAAAAACCAAGATAATAATGATATTGAAATAATTAAAACAGTTAAAGGGATGATATAAGTGGATCTTTTGGAAAAAGCATTAAAAAAATAAAAGAATCAAAATTTACTCCTGAAGAAATAAAAAATGTTCCTGAAGTAATATCTAAAAAAGCGAAAATATCAAAAGTAAAAATATCAAGAAATAAAGATTTTAATAAAGATCGAATGTGTATGTGGTTAACAGATTATATTATTGAAAATAAAGATAATTTTGTATTAGATTGGCTAAGGGGACAGAAACTGACTTTTGAAACTGTTAATGAAATAAGAAAAATGAAATGATAACTTCTAATTTGCTATCTGTTTATATATTTCTTTTTAAACTTTTTATCAGAGTATTTACATATAAAATAATAAATAGTTAAAATCTCAATAATAGAAAGAATAGCTATAAAAATGGTTAGTATAATTCCTAAAATACCTATTGGAATAAGTAGCAATCCCAGATATACCACTAATGGTAAATTAATTACACACAAAACAAAAAGTACGATTTGCAATTTTCTATGTCTTTTCTTATCCTTTAATTTTCTTATTTTTAAAGATTTGCTCAATAATTTCCACTTTTAATTTTTATTTCTTTAAGCCATTTTATACCATCTTCAGTAATAGCTTTATGGCATTCATAACACAATGCAACTCCATTTTGTATATCCCATTCTAACTCTGGAGCATGTTCTTGACAGCAAACTCTTGAAAAAATATGATGTACTGAATTACAATGCCTTCCACATTTACGACAGGTCCATTTATCTCTTATAAGAACTTCAATCCTCTATGGATATTTTGGTTCAAGATCAGATATTTCAGGGCTTATTTCTACAAACCACCAAAAGCTTTTCTCATAAAACTCTCTTTTTCTAAATTGAAAATTATAGAATTTTTGGAGTATTATTAGATCTCTAAAAAAATAATTTGGATCCCAAATTCCCTTTTGTAAGTAGGATAAAAATCTAACTGAATTTGGTTTCATTATTTCTTCTATTTCTTCCCCTTTTTTTTCAATTTTATCATACTAAATCTTCCAATCTTTAATATTATTTACTTCTATATCAACATCTAAAACAAGATCAAATTCATAATCTTCTGGCATCGCTATCTAATTTCTCCAAAAAATCTAAAAAATGGTTTTCTATTTATTTCACATTTGAATTTTAAATTAAAAATCTGACAAGATCTTATTTAACTTTTAGTAGTGTATATATTAAGGGAGCATCAAATTAATGATTAAAAAAAATAATTAGTGAATTGTTATTTAGGTATTTCCGGTATTTTAGCTTTTTTTAACAAACCCACTAATTGAAGATCAATAATTTTTAAAATCTCTACTTTAGGGAACCCTTCTTTAGAATTAAGATCTAAAGTAAAGTAGATATTTGCATCAGGATTAAATTCCTGTAATCTTTCAATCAATATTTTTACTTTCATGTTAAATATATAGAATTCAAAGTTTATAAAATTAAAAAAAAGATGAAAATAATTAAATTATTAATTAAAACCCTACACTATTTGTTTCTTTATGAATTTCTTCCAATAGCTTTATCATTTCTTTAAATTTCTTCTCTAAAATTGAATTTTTTTTATTAAGGAGATCCTTAATATCTGAAAAGCCTTTTTTCATGTTATTTGCTTGTTCAATATCCATTTAATTCACTTCTGAATTTTTATTTTATGAGGTGATTAATATTAGAGTATTCTTAAAAGCTTCATTACCAAATAATATTAAGAAAGACTTTGATTACATACAACAGTCACTTTACAATATTACTTCTAAAAGTGAACCGATAAATAAACTTGAGAAGCAATCTAAAGATATTATAGAAAATATGAATTTATAAAAACTTGACACATATTCAAAAGCAACAAAATCAGTTTGTTTTGAAATGATGATTGAATTAAGTCAATTTCTACAAAAACAACTAAAGTTAGATAATAACATTATAGATTTTAAATTAGAATAATTTTTTTAATATCAAGAGTTAGAATATATAGTTAAAAATCAATTCCATTCTGTTGGATTGCTGAGCTCTAATAAATTATTAGACGAAAAAGTAAGAATTTAAATTAAATATCATTAAATTATAATATTATGTGCTATAATGAATGCCAAAAAGACATAATATATTATATTATAGACTATTATAATGACTTTGCGAGTAAAATTACTCCTTGTATTGAAGCTTTTGGAGTTTTCTTTAAGGAAAAATATACAAATCTAGAACTCGAAGAATGCATTAGAGAGCTAGTTTCTAGGGGAATTCTGAGAACCTTGAGCTTTCATGCATACCTAGATTTTACCGAAACATTTAAAACTAGCCATGACTATAAGTTATTCAAAGAAAGAAAAATTTAATTACTTGATGATTATGGAAAAGTCCAAATCAAAAGTATTAAATGATGGTACGCAAACCAATTTAGATATTGAAACAATACATAAGATTTATTTCCAAGATGCGATTAATATTAAAAAATTAAGGGACAAATCAGTACATTTGGTTGTGACATCTCCTCCTTATTGGAAAATTAAAGACTATGGGAATAAAGATCAAATCGGTTATAATGATTCTTTAAATGAATACATTAAAAGATTAAACCAAATTTGGAAGGAATGCATAAGAGTTTTACATTCTGGATGTAAACTTTGTATAAATATTGGTGATCAATTCCTTCGAGCTATAAAAAACAAAAGAGTTTATCAGATAATTCCATTGCACTCAGTGTTAGTTAATAATCTCCTAACAAATTATAGAGATGAGATAGTATATTTAGGATCGATTCATTGGAATAAGGTTTCTACTTCAAATACATCAGGAGGAGGACATATTATGGGATCCATCTATTATCCTAGAAATGGATATTTTTTTACAAATCGAGAATATATTATAATTTTTAGAAAATTAGGAAAAGATCCAAGACCAGATCCTATAGTTAAAGAAAAATCCTATATTTCTTTAGAAGAATGGAGAACTTTTTTTAAAGATACTTGGAATTTTTCAGGAATAAACCAAGATATTCATGATGCCATGTTTCCAGAAGAGCTTCCAAGAAGATTAATAAGAATGTATTCTTTCGTAGGAGACATAGTTTTGGATCCTTTTCTAGGAACAGGAACAACAAGTAAAGTAGCTTCTGAATTAGGAAGAAATAGTATTGGTTTTGAAATTGGGTTCAATAGAGAAAATTGGAAAGAGATTATAAAAAAAAAGATAAATTCTGGTAGAAAAAATTATCCCTCAAAATTCTTTTATTATACTTAATTTTTTTCTTAATCTTCATATTCTTCGTCATCTGTAGGTTCTTCAAATATTTCCTTAGTAAATTCAAGAATCTCTTTTTTGTAATACTCATAAAAATATTCTATAATTTTAAATTTTCGGAATATTATCTTATTGGCTCTCCCTTCTAATGATCTTTCATATCTCTTTAGATCTGCTTCATCTTCTAATAAATAATATCCTGTATTAATTGAGGCAACAGGTAATTTATAATTAATTATAGTTTCAGTAATTTTTTCTCGAATATTAACTCCTGAAGGACCTGATTGAATCCCAATTTGTTCTGCTATTTTCTCAGCTGTTATAGAATTTCTTTTACCTTTGTGATCTAATAATATATCTCTTATTTGTTCATGGATACCCATTCTTTTATCTCCTTTTTTTGATTTATATATACATAAGTTTAAATCAATCCTACTAAAAAATAATAGTATTACATACCAAAATTATTAAAATACCTCTAAATTTATATCTTGTTATGATATAAGTTTGAAATATTGAATATTAAGAGTGCATTTTATTGATTTTATATCTCGGAGATAAATTATTATTATTTTAAGTTTAAAGATTATGAGAATACTTATCTTGAGTATTATCAACACTTATAATATA
>JBHLNT010000282.1:0-4236 GCA_048941265.1 Promethearchaeota archaeon | reverse complement strand
CTTAACATGAGGATCATATGATTTTATCCATATTTTTGCATCATATGGAGTTTGTTGTTCTTGCATTTATATCACTTTAAAGAGTTTTGACTAAATTGTTGTTAAATTATTAATTATCATATCCTACCTTATATATTTTTAGTAGGTTTAATAAAAAAAAAGTGAAAAATGCTGAATCGAGAAAATGTAGCCTTAATTTTACAGAAATAAAGTAGTAAGAAAATAGAAATTTGTTCTTATATTAATGGTTCAGGTTTAGATTCAATTTTATCTTTCTCTAATTTGGATTCTTTTTTATCTTCTTTTTTTTCCCTATGAACAACATACGGTCTAAATATTGTTATCTTAGGAGGCGTCATCGTTAGAATTGTTTCAGCTATACGAGGATGTTCGGCTATAAATAAGAATTCCTCTCGGACGAGAGGTCTTTGTTTATGAACATTCGCATAGCGTACCAGTTCTAATATCTGCCGAGCTTCTTCTTCATTTTTAAATTTCAAATCGAAATTTTTGTATATATGTTTAAAAGATGAAATGCCTGAATATTCACCAGTTGTAATCTTCCTTCCCGTTTCAACAAGGATTTTCTGTCCTCGACCTAATTCGTGGTAATCATATAATTCATAATTTTTTCTATCTTTAAGGGCTCCATCGGCATGAATTCCTGACTCGTGAGCAAATGCATTTTCACCTACACCTACTTGATTAAAGGGTATTGGCACACCGAAAGCATGTGAAGCATAATTTGCAACTTGCCACGATTTACTAAGATCAATTCGGGGATCCAGCAATCCTAACTCATCGAAATCAGCAGAATGTTTTAATGCTAATAAAACACTGATTAGATCAGTATTTCCTGCCCGCTCACCCATCCCATTTACTGTAGTATTAATAAATGCATCTTGTCCCTCTTCAACAACTCCTTTGGCACCTTCAACTGCCGTAGCTACAGCCATCCCTAAATCATTGTGAGTATGTAGTTCAATGGGCATTTCTAATTCTTTTGCAAGTGTCTTGCATCTAAAATGGATTCGAAATGATCTTTCATATCCTAAAGTATCACAATATCTTAATCTATCAGCTCCGGCCTTTCTGGCAGCATTTCCAAATTTAAGCAAGAAATCCATAGAGGTTCGTGAGGCATCCTCTGCATTAACGCCAATTGTTTTTATCCCCAAGTCTTTTGCTCTATGAACGGCATCCACCGTCATTTTGATTACATCATCTTCCTCAACCTTTCCTTGAAATTTTCCATATATCATCTGTTTAGATGTAGAGATTGAAAGATTTATATGTTCTACCCTTGTTAATTCAACGGCTGTAATAACATCCGATTCCATTGCTCTCATCCAACCTGATAAAATCATTGGTTCGATGATACCCATTCTTACTAATTCTAAATTTGCGTTAATATAGTTTGTTTCATGCAAGGTTGTAGGGAATCCCAACTCGCTTTGATAAACACCCATTTTATTTAAGAGGATATTAAGGACAGTCTTTTCTATTTTGGCTAAACCTAATCTACTGGTCTGAACACCATCTCTATTGGTGACATCCAAAATATATATTCGATTATCCATTTGCTTCAACAGGTTTTATATGTGTTTAATAATCATAGAGAATTACAAATAATCGTTTACAATTATGTAATAATTAATACAATTCTCTCGTTAGATATAATTGTTATTTATTTATTGAAATTAAACTTTATTATTTTATTTTATTATTTTCCAACTTTTTTTTTAGGTAAATTCTTCAAATTGTGAACATCTTTGCAATAATTCTATATGATTTATGAACAATATTATATTTTTAGAACTGAATATTATAAACCCTTTAAAAATTCAAAAGTTTATCAATTTAGCAATCCTATTTAATAATTAGTTATAATTTACTTAATCAAAAATGTATTAATAAAGGTAAGAAAAAAATGAGAACTTTTGAAGAATATGTTGAAAAATTAAAGACTATGAAACCAAATATTTATATCGGCAATGAAAGAGTAGGAAGAGACGATCCTCGTTTACGGGGAGGTATGCGTATCATCAAAGAAACATTTGATTGTGCCCATAGCGAAGAATATGCTGATTTATGTGTCGCAACTTCACACTTAACTGGCAAAAAAATCAACCGATTCACTCATATACACCAAAGTGAAGAAGATCTTCTTAAAAAACAATTAATGACAAGGTTACTTTGCCATCGGGTAGGCGGTTGTATCCAAAGATGTATGGGTATTGATGCTTTAAATGGTCTTTCTGTTATTACCTACGAGATGGATCAAGCACTTGGCACCAAATATTATGAAAGGTTTAAAAAATATATAGAATTTTTTCAGGAAAATGATTTGGTAGCGAGCTGTGCACAAACAGATGCTAAGGGAGATCGCTTAAAAAGACCATATCAGCAAGAAGATCCAGATCAATATGTAAGAGTGGTTGAGACTAGGGAAGATGGTATTATTGTAAGAGGATGTAAAATCAATATTACTAATACTCCTTACGCAGATGAGATGATTGTAGTTCCCTGTAGATATATGGGACCAGAGGATAAAGATTATGCTGTGGCTTTTGCTCTTCCATGCGATTGGGATGGGGTTAAATTGCTTACTAGACCTGCGTATTTTAGACAGCCTGAGACCTTCCATACCCCTACAATGGAAATTGGGGATGCTGAGACATTTATTATTTTTGATGATGTCTTCGTACCTAATGAAAGAGTTTTTTTGAATGGAAACGGGGATCCAAGACAAACCCCTTATGCTGGTTTTTTAGCATTAATGTTTGCTCATTATCATCGACACAGCTATACAGGATGCAAACCTGCTGTATCGGAAGTTATCGCGAGTGCTGCGGCTTTGGTTGCTGAATATAATGGAATTGAAAAAGCATCTCACGCTCAAGATAAACTCTCTCATTTAATTGGAACGGCTGAATTAGTATTTGCAGCTGGTGAATCCAGTGCAAAGCATTCTGAAAAAGCACCTTCTGGTACTCAGGTTCCTGATGAGATATTAACAAATGCGGGAAGACGTCTTGCAGGAGAGATGATTTATGAGGAATATAAAATCTTAGCAGATCTTTCTGGAGGATTAATTGCAACACTTCCATATGAAGGTTCCTTTACATCAGAAGAGGTAGGGGATCTTGCTATGAAGTACCTACAAAGAAATCCTCGGGTCAAACCAGAAAACGTATATCGCTGTTTTAAAGGGATAGAATCTTTAGCAGTTTCAGACCTTGCAGGTTTAATGCAAGTAGCTGGTCTACATGGAGGAGGTTCCCCACAGATGGAAACAATTACCATGATGATGCGTTATGACCTTGAGAAGCTAAAAGATATTTCAAAATACTTGTTTGGAATTAAATCCAGACTAAAGAGATACGAAAGACCAACAGTAACACCTAGAAAACAGCTTGAAAAGTTTAGAAAAGCAATGCAAGCAAAAGAAAAGAGGCAAAATGATTAGTAAGATATTTTGACTCTCTATTTTTTTAACTTTTATTTTATTTGACAAACTAATTAATTTTTAATGAGTGTTAGATAGAAAATATTATCTGTTTACAATAAACATAATACAAAAGATTGTGCTTCTGATAAATTATAAATAGATGATTCCTTAGTTTGCTGTAAATATTGATTTATTGGTACTCCCTTTTCAAAGATTTCATTAAACTTATTATAAAATATTTGATAGATATTATCATTTCGAGAGATATAAACCCCCATTAATTTATTTGAGGGATCAAAACTAGGTTGTATAAGCTCATTATCGGTTAGGCTAAAATTACTGAAAGATTCTTCGGTAATATGAACTTCAATTTTTTTGAATTTAAAATCTTGAGACTCAATATGCTTGGTTAATAAAGAAAATTCTTTACTAGTTATTAATTCGTTAACTAATTCATTATTAAATATTGCCTGAATACTAATATTTCTAATATTTTCTTTAATTTTAGCCATAGCAAAAGTTAGAGGATCTTTTAAATGGCTTGGAAGGTCTTTTATTGAACTCTCTTGAAGGGAAGAGATTAAAGGATTGGCATATCTTATTCCAATCGCTATTTTACAAGCATTTTTCGCTTGTAATGGATAATAGATCTCCTCAGGATTGTCAAAGCTGAAATTAATAAATTCAATAGGTTCTTGGACAACTTCTTCTTTTAAATTATAAGTTCCAACAAACAAATCAAATGAACTTTCGCATCTTGTTTTTTTCTCTTGGAATTCATTTAA
>JBHLNT010000281.1:0-4296 GCA_048941265.1 Promethearchaeota archaeon | reverse complement strand
TATTGCTAAAAATAATATAAAAGAATTTGGAGGTTCCTTAACTATATCAAATGAAATTAAGGAAGCTTATAATGATGTGGATGTAGTATACATAAAAAGTTGGGGTGCATTAAAATATTATGGGAATGCAAAAGATGAAAAGCAACTAAGGGTGCCTTATAGAGATAGATGGAGGATACAAGAAGAGTATCTTGATTTTACAGCTTCTAATTCAATACTAATGCATTGCCTTCCTATTAGACGGAATATCGTAGCAGATGATGCTGTGATTGATGGAAAACATTCAATTCTCTATGATCAAGCAGAAAATCGCTTATATACCGCAAAAGCTCTTCTTTATTATTTGCTTAAAGAAAAAGATTAAAAATTTATTAAACTTTCCTAATTTCATTGCTCTCTGCCTGAAATTATAGCAATAACTTCCCATTCATCATTTGGAAGTTTGTTTGCATCAATATTAGAAAACTGAAATGCAAATGGCCTCTCAAATATTTGTTCGACCATTGGACCGAAAGAGCTGATAGCAAAAATAAATAGTCTTTTTAGGACATTTTCAAGTTTCTCACTGCTCTGTAATTCCATCATAACATCTTCTATTGCTTTTATCTCTTTCAAGTTATAATGATATTTATATATTAGTTTAAAGTCTACAGGGGTAGGCGCTTCAGGATCTTCATATGTTAAACCTCTTTTCCTAAATGGGAATAATGTATTCAAATAGAAGTCAAAAATTTCCGCATGATGGTCCTTTAAAAGATGTGATATCCTTGAACGAGAGCTATATTCAGGCCAGTATTTTTTCATCAATTCCAATAAACGTGGATAATTTTTATACTTATTCTCACTGTCCTTTTGCAAGGATATAAGTAGTTGATTCTTTATTGGTTTAAAGTCGGTTTCTTTTCCGATACGACTAATAAATTTCTTGAAGTTTACTGACATCTTAAAAAGAACAATAGAAGTTATGGTTTAACTTTTTATAAAAATCTTTAATTGTTTATATAATATTCTGATAATATAAGTTTTCTTATTTATTCCTTCTGTTTTAGCGAGTATCTCATCATTCTTCGAAGATTATATTTTAAAATAGAATAAATTATTTAAAATAAAAATCTTGATTAATTAATTATTACATAACTAATGTACTATACTTCTTATCATGGGCAGTAAAAAAGTCGGGTTAATATATACTACTGAATACCAAAAATACAATTTTGGGCCACAACACCCTCTGAGACCTCTTAGAATAAAGCTTACTTATAGTCTAATGGAAAAATTAGGGCTTTTAAATAATGAAAGCATTGAAATTATTGAACCACGGGTGTGTACGAGAGAGGAATTGGAAATGGTGCATTCCCCAGATTATATAGAAGCTGTAAAAAGACTAAGTGTAGATCCTAACGATAAGGAAATTCTGCCCTATAAATATGGCTTGGGGCCGGGAGATAACCCAATTTTCAAAGGGATGTATGAAGCTTCTTCTTTAGTTTGCGGAGCTAGTTTGATAGCAGCCGATTTAATTTGGAAAGAAAATGATTTTCGCTTTGCTTTCAATCCCGCGGGAGGACTCCATCATGCCATGAAAAACAGAGCTTCAGGTTTTTGTATTTTTAATGATATTGCTGTTGCTATTAAACACCTTAAAAAATTAGATAAAAATATTAAAATCGCATATCTTGATATCGATTGCCATCATGGGGATGGTGTTCAATGGCTTTTTTATAACGATCCTAATGTTTTAACCATTTCATTGCATCAAAGTGGTAAATTTCTATTTCCCGGGACAGGGGACACTAAAGAGAGAGGCGAAAATGAAGGTCAAGGGTATGCTATTAACTTTCCCTTATTACCCGGCACGAGTAATAAAATGTATCTAAAATTATTTAGAAGGTGTGTGCCAAGAATATTAGAAGCATACCATCCAGATATATTGCTAACACAGCTTGGTGTGGATACTCATTTTAATGACCCATTAACCCAACTAGGACTTTCTATTTCTATTTATAGAGATCTAGGGCAAACAATGGAAACATGTGCAACAGACTATTGCAACAATAGATGGCTTGCATTTGGGGGTGGAGGTTATTCAATGACAGTTGTTCCACGAGCTTGGAGTATTTTCTTATCGAAAATGCTTCATATCGATTTAGAAAATAAATTACCTGATAGTTGGATTGAGGAAGTAAAGCAGAGTGTCCCCTATGAAGAAACACCCTACTTATTATGGGATCGAAATGACAAAATTGAAGTAGAATTACTTTCTCATCCTGAAATTGCAAAAAAAATGATCGATTATAATAAAAAACTAATCGAGTTATGTGAAGAAAAATACATTCCAGCCTTAAATAAAACATAATCTCTCGTTAAAGTTTTAAACCAAGTTATAATTTTAAATTCATATGAAAGTAGAGTTTTATGAAGACATTAATGAATTTATTGATTTGGCCTTCCCATTTTTATTAAAGAATGAAGCGGAGAATAATCTTGCCTTTATGATCCTCAACTCTTTAAAGGAAAATCTACACAGATATGGCGATTATAAACCACACTTAATTACTGTTTCTGAAAATGATGAAATAAAACTCATTTCGTTCAGAACACCCCCATATAACCAATTTATATCTTATACTGATATATTAATAACTGTTGATCTTTTAATTGAAGAACTCATTAAGAAAAATGCGATATTACCAGGTGTTTTAGGATTTAAGAAAGGAGCAGAAAGATTTGCGAAATTATGGTGCATGAGAAATGGATTAAAACCTCAACTAGTAAGGAATGAACGTGGTCATAAACTGATACAGGTTGCTGAAGAAACGATAGGAAATAGAACTTTTATTATAGGGACTGAAGCAAACCAATCTATTATACTTAAATGGGCAGAAGAAATGGTCTTGGAGGCGGGATTAATGACAGAAGCGGGGCAGATGGAGCGAACATTAAATCAAATAAAACAAGATATCATAGATCAAAAAATGTTTTTATTATTAGATAATGATGAACCCGTATCCATGGCAAGAAATGCAGGGAAAACCCCCAACGGTAATCTAATTAATTTCGTGTATACTCCCCCTCATTTAAGGAGAAATGGATATGCAACAGAATGCGTAGCAAAGCTAAGTAAACAGCTTTTAGATGGGGGCAATAAATTCTGCTTTTTATTTACAGATTTGGCAAACCCTATCTCAAATAGCATTTACCAAAAAATAGGATATCGCCCAGTAATAGATTTAGATGAATATAAATTTCTATAAGCATAATTTAGTGTTTTAAAAGAAAAGATATAAAAAAGGAATTTATTTGTAAATCTTGCCTTATAGACTTACTTTGGAAATGTATTGATAGCCACGCAAATCGATTGATGTATTGCTAAGAAAAGATTATCAGATAACTCATCATATACTTTTTGAGTCTCATCTACAAATGCCATATCATTCCAAGAACCCATCGCACCAAATACGAAACCTTTTAGACAAGCAGCGAGAATTTGTCGCGCTTTAAGAGAATAATTCTTCTCAATGATTAAATCCCTGTGAGACACATCTATTAGTGGATTTTCTGAAGTAAGACAATTTAATGCTGATTTGAATGTTTTGGTAAATTCTTCTTCATTTTGCTCTTCAGAAAACGGTATGATATCTTGGAGTGCAGACTTTAAATTGCTATAAGTTTTTCCTAATGGTGGAAGGTCATCTTCAGGAGGTAATGACCACTCTTTAGCGATACGCCCATAGTTAACGGTCCAGAGATTTTCCTCTGAAGCGCTCTCATCTGAAATAATCCATCTTCCCTCCCAGATGTCTGCTGTCTCACCACTTACAGCAGCAATCAGCCATCTTCCTCCCCCTCCTACGAAACCGATATTTTCCCTATCCTCTTTTAAACCTTCTTCAGAAATTACATAATGTAAACTTAAATATTCTATCTTATTCTCTTTTAAAAATTTAAACCATTCATTAGGATTATTTGCTAAAATATTAGCCCTTGGCCATTCAATAAAAGTTATTTCTTTACATTTTTCAGCAGTAGAATGCTTGAAATCAAATGAAACTGATTGTCCTTGCAAAGAAGCATTCCCATAGGCAGTCAAAGCGACTATTTGAGCTATTGATGTTTTCATATAATATTTTTAGGTTTATTATTATTAAATCTATTGTTCATGAAAATGATCAATTATATAGCTAGGTAAATAAAAAAACCAATTCTTAAAATAAGAAGACTTGAAGGATTTGAACAAGTATCTATTTATAATTAATTAAATTATAGATCATAATTTACCGAGTTTATTAAAAAATA
>JBHLNT010000076.1:0-18452 GCA_048941265.1 Promethearchaeota archaeon | reverse complement strand
TTTTCTGCGATTGCTAAATTTCTTGCGCCTAAAGCCATCCAAGTATCGATATTTAGCGATTGTAAAGATACAGGTTCAGGACAACAGCTAACACCTTCCATTTCTTTTAACTTTAAATCTAAAATACTGGCAACCTGACGAAATGCTTTCTCCAGATGGGGAAGCTTTAAAGGTATTGTGCATCCTAAAAATAATGCATACTCCATCATTTATCACCCTCCTTTCCTTTTGCGAGATCTCCAAGTCCTGTTTCTTCGATAATTAATCTTATTTCATTTAAATTAGGTGGTATAAGATTAGGTAATCCCATTCTTTTTCTCCGCCTATCTATATTATCTTTTAAACCACCTGTATAAGGTACCACAAATCCATTATTATAGATTGTTACTACTGTTCCCGAATATTCTTTTGGAATTTTTCCTTCCTTAACTGCCATATTTCGTAAAAGAGCTAAGATAAAAGAATAATCCACATTCTTCGGGCATCGTTCAGTACATCTATGGCATAAAGAACATGTCCAAATGGCTTGACTTGCTAACACTTCTTCTCTCAAACCTAAAAGGCAGGAAGCAACAACTCTGTGGGGTTGCATATCCACATATTCTGTTACAGTGCAACCAGAACTGCAAACTCCGCATTGAATGCATTTTAATAATGATTTGGCACCAACCTTCTCGCTAATTTCATAGCGAAAATTCCTATCTAACTCACTAGAATTTTTTTTAATCATTTCAGTCATTTTTATACTCCCTCCTTAGCTTTTTCTTTTTTAGGTACAATCTTATCACCTGTTTTTGACAGGGGACCTAACTCTTTCACCTTATTAACAAATTCAGTAACAACTTCAGAGAATCTTTTACCTTCACTTGCGGAAACCCATTCTAATCGATATCGTTCAGGATTAATACCTACTTTTTCTAAAATTTCATGAATCTCATTATAACGTCTGAGCATATCGTAATTGCCTTCCAAATAATGACAATCTCCGATGTGGCATCCGCCAACAAGAACTCCATCAGCACCCTCTAAAAATGCTTGTAAAATAAAATGTTTTGGTATTCTTCCTGTACACATTACCCTGATTGGTCTAATATTAGTTGGATATTGAAAGCGACTTACACCACAAGTGTCTGCTCCTGCATAGCTACACCAATTGCATAGGAAAGCTACAATTCTTGGTCGATCGTCTACAAAATCACCTTGTACTGCCTCACGAATCATAGGATATATCTGATCGTCTGAAAAGTGCCTCATGGTTATTGCTCCTGCTGGACATGCTGCAGAACAATCACCACAACCTTTACATAAGAGCGGATTAGATTCAGAGACTAATACATCCTTATCAAAATTCACACCAATAGCTCCAAAATTACATACTTCTTCACATTTTTGACAAGCAATACATAAAGCTGGATTTACTACCGAAACTAATGGTTCATTTTCCACTTCGCCAGAAATTAGGGGGATTAACGCATGAGCTGCTGCACCACGTCCCTGGGAAATTGAGTCAGCAATTCCCTTTGGGCTATGGCATGTTCCCGCTAAATATATTCCATCGGTAGCAAAGTCTACAGGTCTCAACTTAACATGTGCTTCTAAGAAAAAGCCGTTCTGATCTCGAGCGCATTTTATCATTTCACCTAATTTTTGAGTATCATGAGGTATTAATGGTGTTGAAAGAACTACTTTATCGGCATTGATCGTTAAATCGATTTGAGTTAAAATATCTTTCACATCTACCTTTAATTTACCATTAGAGATCTCAACAGTAGGATAATCATTGAATCGTATATAATTAATATTTTCACGAGCTTTCCAATAATAAGGTTCTTCATCAGTACCAACCCGTATGTCTCGATATAAAACATAAATATTTGAGTTCGGATAAGTTTCTTTTACATATAATGCATGCCGAATTGATTCAGAACAGCATATTAACGAGCAATATGTCACTCCATTACCTCCTTCTGGCTGTCTGGAACCCACACAGTGAATAAAGACTAGAGTTTCACCATCTTTTAAGTCATTATTCTTCAATTTTTCAGATAATTCAAGTTGAGTCATGACATTAGGATTTTCTCCATAATGATACCAGTCTACAGGTTTATATTCATAAGCCCCGGTCGCCGTAATGATTACACCAACATTTAACTCAATTTCTTTTTCTTCAGCATTACTCCTAACTTTAACCTTGAAATCACCAATCGAGCCCTTCACATCCTTAACTTCCGAGTTTAAGTATGTCGTGATATTTTTATACGCATTATATTCTTTCAATTTTGCGTCTAAAAACTCTTTCGAGTCAATCCTATCAAAATTGATTTTGTAAATTAAATTCAATTGACCCCCCAATTTATCTTGCTTCTCTATTAGATGGACCTTAAAGCCTTTATTAGCAATTTCCATTGCGGCGCTTATTCCTGCCACCCCTCCGCCCACGACTAACGCTTCGGGAATGACATCACCTTTAATCTTAAATTCAGATCTCTGCGCTGCCACTCGGGCGACACCCATTCTGATAAGATCCTTTGCTTTATCTGTGGCTCTCGGATTATCATTCATGTGTACCCAGGAATCTAACTCACGGATGCTCACAAAATTAAAGAGATACTCATTTAATCCCGCCTCTCTTATTGTTTTTTGGAATAATGGTTCGTGAGTTCTTGGAGTACATGCTGCAACTACAACCCGGTTTAAATCAAGCTCTTCAATTTTCTCCTTTATAATATCCTGGGTCAATTGAGAGCAACTATATTTGTTTTCCATGGCATATACTACATTTGGAAGAGTTTTAGCATATTCTACCAATGAGGGTACGTCCATATATCCCGCTATATTGATACCACACCTGCAAACGAAGACTCCGATGCGAGGTTCATCGCTAGGCAAAACAGCTTTAAGAGGGGGTAATTCAACTTTTTGCTCCTCTTCACTTAAAGGTACTGCATAAGATGCGGCAAGTACCGCAGCTCCTCCCGCCTTCGCTACTGAATTCGCAATATCATCAGGAGATTGGCAACAACCAGTTACTAAAACTCCATCACGAGTGGATCTTAGATCCTCTGAAGAATTTGCCGTTTTAAAGAATCCAAATTCGTTCTGCTCAATCCCTAATATTTTTGCTAATTTGGAGGCGTCTTTACGCGGCGTCACTGCATTTGCTAGCACGACAAGGTCAAATTCACTCACTTCAACATCTCCGGTGTCCAGATTCGCATGTTTAACGTATAAATTATGATTTTCGGGATTTTCACGTATATCTCCTGGGATTCCGTGGTAATACATTAGTCCATATTCATGCTTAGCTCTTTCAATAAATTCATCTTGATTTTTTCCGATTACCCTTATATCATTAAAAAAGATGGTTACATTTGTATCGGGTGCGTGTTCTCTGGTAATTACCCCTTCCTTTGCCATATACATACAGCAGAATTTGGAACAGTAAGCACATATATCTTCATTTCTGGATCCTACACATGCAACAAATGCGATATTATGTGCATGCTTCTTATCCGAAGGTCGTATTAATTCTCCACCTGTAGGGCCTGAAGCGCTTAATAATCTTTCATATTGCATAGCATTGATAACATTTGGGTATTCTCCATAATGATAGCGGTCCAAGATAGATGAGTCTATCTGATCAAAACCGGTTGCTATGATAATTGAAGCGACATTGTATTCTACAATTTCATCTTTATCATCCCAATTAATCGCCCCCGCTTCACATTCTTTTTCACAGAGTTGACAAGCACCTTTTGTAAGATAAAGACATTTTTCCGCATCGATGACAGCTTTTCGGGGTACGGCCTGAGGAAACGGGATATATATAGCGGTTCTATTACCCATACCTTCTTCAAATTCTGAAGGAATTTTCTTCATAGGACATTTTTCAGTACAGGCAGCGCAACCGGTACAAACACTCCAATCCACATATCGAGCTTTTTTAAGAACCTTCACCTTAAAATCTCCAGCATTCCCTGAAACTTCTTGAATCTCCGAATATGCCAGTAATTCTACATTAGGATGCCGGCTTACTTCGACCATCTTCGGAGCTAAAATGCATATTGAACAGTCCAAAGTAGGAAATGTTTTATCTAACTGGGCCATCCGGCCTCCGACAGATGATGTTCGTTCTACAAGTATTACTTTATAACCTTGTTCGCCCAGTGTCAACGAAGCTTCGATTCCCGAAATTCCACCTCCTACAACCATTATCGAACTGAGTTTGTTTTTAGTCATTTTTTTTCAGTTTCATCAATTTTTTATTAAAATATTAAATTTTCAATAACAATTTACCAAAATTAATAATTAAAAAAAAAGGATATTATTAATTTTGCTAATGATTAGATATTTATTTTTGTATTATGCTGTAGAAATATTTAAACCTTTTCCAAAATTGCATTTTTCAGTCATTAACAGCGAGTTTTAGTCTTAAAAAGTTACTTTTTGATCAAAAATATTAGATAAAAAATTCGTTTTCCGTAATAGATTTTGTGATTTTTTAAATACAGCTCTAAATGAGATCTAATCCTCTAAATACTAATACTAATAAATTTAATAAATTGACTATTTCGTGATTTTTTGTTTTCTGTGATTAACTTTTTTGTCAGATTTAAATAAAGGTATGAATAGCTACTATTTTATTAATAGAAAATTAATTAATTAAAAGGCAAGGGAAGTTTTAATAAATTTAAAGATCAATTTATTTATAATAAAAGTAATCAAAATAAAATTGGTTTACCTACTCCACTGGTGATGTTTAATTAAAATTACGGTTGTTGGGCCTTTACAGTCTGGAAAGTCAAGTTACATCAAATTCTTAGATGATAATGCCTTAAATGTGCAAGTAAAAGGACAGAATAACACATATTATACAGTTGGAATGGATTTAGCATCATTAAGATTAAATGGTTTTGATGTATTTTTATTTGGCACTCCAGGACTCTTAAGGTTTAGAGTGATGAGGGAATTAGTATGCAGTGGAGCGGATGGTTTTATATTTATATTCGATGCTGCTCATCCCGAAAAGGATGAAGATGCTATTTCTATTTTAAACTCTATTCGTAATTTTACTACTTCTGATATCCCAATTGTTTATTTAGCAAATAAACAAGATTTAAAGGAGGCAAGATCTCCAGAAGTAATTAAAGTACAAAACAATCTACCGGACGATTGTATAATCTTTCCTACAAGTGCCAAAACAGGGCTGAATATCAACGAATCTATTAAATATCTGGTTAATGAGATATATGAGAAATATAAGGAATTACTTCAAACTCTCCAAAAGTATGAAAATGATATTAAAGGACTAGCTGAGAAGCTAAATAAAAATAAGGTAGAAATGCGAGATTTTTTAAACAATCTTGAGATAAAGCGCTTTATTGATGTAGATCGGATTAATAAGACTTACCGAGTAAAAAAAGGATTAAAGAAGATTAGCTCTTAGTTTTTTACATCATAGATTGATTGGGTTAATCAAAAAATTTCTAAAAAATAAATTAAAAAAAATAATAATTAAAATAGGTTTTAAGTCTTCAACCCGAAATAAAACCACAATGAATAGGTCATCATCAATCCTCTCCATACTGCTAGATATGGGCCAGGTGGAAATGTCGAGTCAAACAATCCACATGTGAAAAAGATTAAACTTCCAACACATAGGTATAGGAATCTTTTTCTTAAATCGCCGCTTGTTTGTTTAGCTTTTATAGCATAGCCTAATGCCAGGAATATGATGATTGAAAATTGAAAAAATAGAATTATCCAGTAAGCAAGACTTGCCCTATTAAATGTCGCGTCAATTAAATCCCCTCCAGTAGGTTGATCAATAAGGAAAACAGGTTCGAATCGTATTCCACCTACATTTGCAGCTGACATTGGTGATAGAAACATTAATAATGTAAATATGATTCCTATTATAGCATATATACCTACTACTATTTTCTTCTTGCTAGGCATCATAAGTTCTCCACCAATATAATAACCCGTCACCACTGCTGGCAATATCCATATATAACTTAGCCAACCGTATATATATAATGGATTTATATTTTTACCAGTAATTATCATATGAAAGAAATCTGATGCTGGACCTAACCACAAACATCCTACGAATATCATATTTAAACCTGCCACGGAAAGTAATTTAGCTTCCAATTTCTTTGCCTTATAAAAAGAAAATAATCCAACAATAACACAAGAAATTATGATACCGGTTGCAGTAATACCATCCATAAAGCCTGTAAGAGATAGATTTCCAAAAAAATTAGCCATTTAAATTCATCATCCTCATAAATTTAATTTTTATAAAATTTGTTTGATAATATATTACTTTTTTTTCTATATATTTATAATTTAATTTTTTTATTAACAAATAATTACAAATAATTTAAGATAGGTTGAGTGATGAAAGAGAAAATTCTATCTTATGATAGACAGTTTTGTACTTTTACTAGCTTTTTTAAAAAATAAATAATAAATTATTTTTTTGGCATTAACTAATTAAATATGTAAGATACTAAATCTATAAAAAACATAAGAAGATAGTAAGTAAAAAAACTTTTTACTATGCCAAAAACGCGCTCAGAAGATACGCTCATTCTTTTTGCCCTTACTCCAGGAATTATTAGTATGACCCCAGTTTACAATGGCTTAACGTTATTTGGCAATTTGAAAAAAGACGCAGATCCGAGTAGCCGATTTAACATCATTTTTTTTCAAGAAGATGGTCCAAATTATTTAGAAAATTTCACTTTAAATCCCGAATATATCGTTATGGCGCTAAAATCTTTAGAACCTGTAATTGTAGAGGGAAATGTCGGGGGAGGGATCTTTTTAGGAATATCCATAATAATAGATATTTTCAAGAAAGTCTCTGAAAAAAGTTTTCGTTTAATAATTTTGACCGATTCAGGCACACCTAAGATAGCTCAATTATATATGCCAGTTTTAGAGACTGTGATTGATCAAATAAAAGGCATGCCCTTTTTCATTGATATTATCCGAATTGATGTAGAAGATCAAGAAGAGGACACAAAAATGATGAAGTTGGCTGCATTATGTAATGGAAGCATCAATCGAATCAACGATATTGATTCTTTACCATCTCTTTTAGAGATATTAGCGTTAAAAAGAAATGTTTCTCAAGATGATATATCAAATAGAAATATTTCTACTATTCCAGTAGTGAACCAACAGTTTTATATAAATTTAGCTGATGATCCGAAGGAGTTAAAAAAGCCAGAAACATGCTCAATTTGCTTTAAAAAGGATTATAATGCAATGGTAGAATGCCCTAATTGCGGTATAGTAGCGCATAAAATTTGTTGGGCCCAATGGGCTGAAGATTCTTCAATAGGAATTCCTCATATTTTTAGGTGTCATAATTGCTACTACCTTATAAAAATGGAAAAGAAATTTATTGAAGATGTAAAACTAGCAAAGAAAGTTAAAAAGGCAAAAATTTTACCACATAAAGACCTTTCTGACATTAAAGAATATTTGGAAAGCTTAGAAACAGAGGGAGGGCCTAATATAGTTCATATTCATGATCCAATGGGTATCCCTTCAGAAGAATTTATAGAACAGAAATTAATTACTCAAGAAGAAAATTCACATAACTCAGTAGCATCGGAAAATGAAGAAGAAATAAGATTTATTTTATGTCCCCATTGTTTTAAAATGATTACTAATCAATATAAAAGATGCCCAAATTGCCATAAATATATTAAATAAAAAGCTTGGACTAAATTTATTCATTAAAAAAAATGGAAGATTTAAAAATTAAAAGGAGAGATATTCTCTAAATTATATTTTTCTTTTAACTCTTTGAGTTTTTCCCGTTGCTGTTCCAATAAAGTCCAAAAAAATTCGGGAATCCCTTTATCTTTTTTGTACATGGATTCTACTCGATCTAACTTTTCAAGTAAACGCGTGATTCTAATTGAAAATTGTTCTTCATAATCTTTTTTACTATAATCTTTATTTAGATATAATCTAAAAAGATCTCTTAAATCATGGTAATTTGGTATAAATCCTACCGGTGTTTCAATAGCTTCATATTCATTATGCGCCCTCCCTTCTGCCCACATAACCCAAATGAGCTTGTCCAACATTCCATTTAAATATTTACCATCTTTATTTTTTAGAAAATAATTAGTAGCAAATACCTTAGGACAAACTTTAAGATTATTTCCAAACTTTTGATGATTCTCTAAATATTTTCCTAAGGGGACAACTATGAAATCTAAATTAGCCATGGGGCTTGGTGTTCTCACTCCTTCCGCGCCAAGTGTAGCAGATGTAGTCTCAGATTCAATAGCTGCTCCAATAAAGACTCCATGGTCCCAATTAAGGCTTTCAAGTACGGGTGGCATTGTATCACTATCCCGCCCGCCATAAAAGATGCCTTCAATAGGGACCCCCTCAGGAGTGTCTAAATTTACATCGGCATTCGAAAGCTCATTAATTCTTATCGTAAATCTTGCGTTAGGATGGGCGTGAGGAATTTCTTTGCCATTCTCATCTACTTTCCCTTTTTTCCATTTCCCTGAAAAATTCACACCCTTTTTAGGTATTGGTTTCCCATCGCCTATCCAGTGTGGAAAACCAGCCATAATAAGTACATTAGAGAATATCGTCTCTCTAGGAGTTATAAGAGCTTCATAAATTACAGGATCGTCGTCTGGATTTACATCTTTGATAATTCCAAATAGACCTTGTTCAATATTAACTGCATGTGCATAGCCATCATCCCATGCGCGTACATACGCAATATCATCTCCAACTACAGTTTGATCAGGCAACATTGCCGTACTTGTTTTACCGCACGCCGAAGGATATGCTCCACAGAAATAGCAAACTCTGTTTTTGTCTTTCGGATGAACTCCGAGAATAAAATAATGTTCTGTCAGCCAACCCTCATTATTTGCTCTATGTATTGCTAATCTTAATGCTAACTTTTTTAATCCCAAACTATTACCGGCATATTGATTATTAACGCTTAAAACCCTTTCCTCCTTTAAATCTATATATATTCTACGTTTGTCAAGATTTTTTGTAACGGGGGGATTGCCAGTTAATTCTCCAGCAGAGTGAATGAAATAGAAAAAATCATCTGATCCAGCAATTTTTTTAAATTCTTCATATCCTGCTCTATATAAAATATCTTCGGAATGCGCCACGTAAAATGAATCCGTAAGTTGAAGAGCAAGAATGGAGAATTTAGAATTTAATGGACCAAGGCAAAAGAATCTTATTAGACATTCATTACCTTTCATACAACCTTCCATGATGTCTAAAATTTCTTGAAGCCCCTCGTCTCTATCAATATTATTTATCCATTGGCTCATATATTCTCCTTTTGGAATTAATACTCTCGTGTTTGCCTTATCCCTTGCTTGATCATGATAATTCATCGTAACAAATCCATCAAAATGTATTGTATGACCCTCTGTTGCAAGCTTTTCCTCTTCATGGATTTCAATCGCTTTCTGCCGTACATAATTTATATCTTCCTTCGAATCTGTAATTACTGTTACCTTACTAGGTTTACATAAGGCAACAAATTCGTTAACAATTTGCAGTACCTTTTCATTATTTAAAGCTTCTAATTTTGCTAGGTTTTCTTGGTCTATCACGTTATTAGTATCAAAATTAGGCTTTGTTTTTAATGTATCCATTTTAAATCATTAATTTTTGTTCATCTATAGATTATTATAATTAATTAGTAAAAAGTTTTTTGAACGAAATGAATATTTTATATTTAAAACTAGTTTGTTCATTATATGAATCTCTTGTTAATTTGAACGAAATAAAAGACTATCGCTATTTTATTGAACAAAATAAAGATTTTTTGAATATTATATTAAAACTTATTGATATAATTTGAAAAAAATTCATTCAGTAGTCAAGAAAATAATTGTTAATCAATCCAAAAGGATAAATTTATATCCTAAAAAATCTCTTTCCTTATTTTCTCAAGCACTTTTGGTAAAATTTCATCAGTAATTTGTTGTTTAATTTTCGGTAGTACGACGTCAGTAATTAGTTTATCAATAATAGCCACAATTTCTACTTTTATTACTTCAATGATGGCTTTAAGAAGGATATCTTCAATTTCTTTTTTTATTTTAGAGGATATTTGGTCTTTAAGAGATTCTTTCACTTTTTCCATTCCCGATTCTTGTAGCAGATCCTTTAATTTTTTCCCAATTATATCTTTAAATTTATCTTGGCTCATAGGTTTAACATAATGATTTCAAATTTTTATAAATTGCTGAATTATTTTGTTAATCAAATATTGGGAGAGCGGTTTGGGAAAATAAAGGTTTTTTCCATAAATGGCATTTATAAAATAAATGAATTATAAATATATAGAAAGGTTGATGTTAAATAATCAATTATTCGAATGTTTAATTAGCAGTATAAATGAACCGTAAAATAAGTTGAGGTAATTTAAAAATGTCAACATATTTAATCAGTCCGGAATTTGTACTTGGTATTCAAATTATAAGCATTATAGGGTTTTTATTTTTAGGGGGTTATACGTTTTATTCATATCATAAACTAAGAAACCTTACTTTACTTTATATTTCTTTAGCATTTTTAGTTATAGCAATTTCGATATTACTAAAAATTACGATTTTACCGCTTGCAGAAAACATGTTTTTGGAAGGGGAAATTTTAGAAGCCATATTTGAGGGCACTCAATTTTTAGCCGCATTTTTCTTTTTCTATGGATTAAGAATAATAAAAAGGAAAGAGGAGGGTGGGAATTAATGGCCTTAGATTTTCCACTTTTGCTGGAATATAGCGTTGAGATTGGATACGGAGCAATATATTTAATTTTGGCAATTACTACGTACCAGAAATATAAAAAAACAGAAAATAAATTAGCATTATATTTTTTTATTGCATTTATTTGTTTAGGGATTTCAGGATTATATGGGGGAATAGCAGGGATATTAAATAAAACTGGTTTTGATATGATTCCAATTTTCGGTGACAAAGTACTTGAAATATATGAAGGATGGGCTTTAATTGCATTAGTATTATTCATTATTGGTCTAATTAAAATTTAAGAGGATCAAAGGGAATTAAAGTGGTTGAAGAATTTTGGATAATTGATACGAGCGGAATTTGTCTCTTTCATAGGGCTATTCATGAAAAATCAAATATCATGGATCAAAAAGTTGAGATTCAGATTGACGAACAATTATTCAGTGGACTTCTTTCGGGCATAATGAGTTTTGCAGAAGAAGTATCAAAAGAACAAATTAAAAAGATTGAACTAGACGAGGGAAAATTTCTCTTTTTTGCGCGTCGAAATCTTATTTTTATAGTGAGATCACATCTAAATACATCAGATAAAAACGTCAAAAAAAAAATTCAAATAATCGAAGATTTGTTCATAAAAAAATATAGTAAAGAATTAGACACCTTTAATGGTGATGTTTCTTCCTTTAGATTTTTTGAAAATGATTTAGAGGAGATATTTAAAAAAATTTCAAAAAGTGAGAAATGGGGGAAAGGATTAATAGATTTATAGATTTTTAAGATCTTTATCTACATATCAATAAATTTTATTATATTTAAATTAAAAAAAATCTAAAGCTCTGTTTATCTATTTTTGAAGAGCTTTTAAAGCAATTTTAGTTGAAACTTCAGCTTCTTCAATGGTGACCATACCTATTGCGGCCGCGCAGATATTATGCTTTGAGATATATTCATACGCTTCTTTTGGATCTAGTTTTCCTGCAGCGAGCGTTTTCATTCCGACAAAATATAAATCTTTATGTTCATCAACTATTTTCTCTAATCCTTCTTTATCTCCCATATATAGTCCATCTGCGTTCAATGGAGTTAAAAATGCTTTAACTTGAGGTAAATTCGCTATGGCATATTCAATTGTTGGAACAGGATTATGCAAAGCTATTCCTGGAATTACCCCTCGAGACTCGATTTCTTCTACAAGTTTATTGAGTCTCTCATCCATTTTATCGGCTACCATACCATGTGCGAAAATTATTTTTGCCTCCACATCAATTAAATCATCAATTTTAGGATCATCCGGTCCTGGAAAAGTAGAACCCGTAACAACATAATCAGAATGAGTTTCTTTCATTATTTTTATGGCATCTATGACCGCTCCACCAGGTACTGCTTCAATACCTCGTCCCCCTGCTTTATAACAAGCTTCCATTATTTCCAGCATAGCGCTTGCATCATTCATGAATTTTTTCCTATAGACACGCGCATTTCTGCCAAATTGAGCGGCACCAAAGAATGGTGAGGTCCCAGTAGAGACAAGTGGAATATCTTCTCCTTCAATTTTACAAAAAATTTAACTTACACCTCATTAAAATTTAGTTAAAAAAAGAATTATGGTATACTATACTAAAAAAAAAAAGATTATTATTTGTTATTAAATTTTCGATTTATTTACAAAATTATAATGGAATTCTGCCCCAATTAGAATCTCTGGTATTTCCAATTCCAAAATAACCTTTTCTGCAAGCTTGAGAAACGAAAAAAGCTAAGGAACACACAGAAGTTGGATCCTCAGGTATTGGATATCTGCAGATAGATGCTTCAGTTCCATCATTATAACTAAATATGTTCATAAGGTCTTTAGCAGATAATTTTCCATCTTCATTAAGTTCTTGTTGAGTGAGTTCTTCTGCTTTTTGTTGCCTCGCAATCGAAAAGAGCGGATCAAGTAAATAAATTTTCAACTCTTCAGAAATATAGGTATTGGTTCTCACCGCAAATTCATGTTTATTGATAGTTTCTTCAATCTTCAGACTAGGAACTGTTTCACTGGCAATAAGATTGCCTCTTATATCTGAAAACATATAGTTCCAAGAGCAACAATAAGATGAAGTCATCAATTCTGAAAATTCTTCGGCAGTCTTGCAGGTTTCAAATGCCATTCTGCTTTTAATACAGGTAGGAATTCCAAATTCAGCTAGTTTCCAAGTCTGAACAAGATTAACGGTTGATGATACATGCCTATTTTTTCCAATTGGCAATACTGCAGCACCCATTCTGAGTGAAAAGGTAGTTTGTTTGCCAATTACGTTATGTTTTACGAAATTGAGGGTTGGGTAGAATAAATATCCAAAGTCCATAGTCTGCCCTATAGTGATAGATCTTTTAGAATTTTTAGCACTAATAGCAGTACAAGCATGTAAAGCGGGATCTACACCAACCAATTGAGGAATAAGGATACCATAATACAAGTCAAGAAATACCACTTGTAATAAAATGTCCGTATAGGATAAAGTCGGTATCGCATCTGCTATACCTGTTAGTTCCGTTTTATACTCCTCTGGAATAAATTGATCATAGATATATGCTAAATAGATGATCTGATTAATATCTAAATTATATGAAGCAATTAAATTCTTTAAAATGTAATCCATGGTAATTATTTCATTGGCAAGATTTTGCCCTTCGAGGTATCCTAACTCATAGTGATTAGCTGTGATTATATGCAGATATTTTTGACCATTATCTTCTTTCCACTTAGCGTAAGAGCAGAGACAAGATGATTTAACACTGATTTCCTCTACAAAGTTAGGCTTCTGTTCTTTCGGCTTAGAGGATTTTGATGTATTATTTTCAATAGCAAATGCATTTGTGGTGATTCCAAAAAGTGTTGTGGCTAATAATATGGTTATTATTGGAAATATCACATAATTAATTTTTTTCATTATATCACATCCAAATTGTTAATTTGATTTTCCAATTTTTACTTTAATTTAGGTTATTTTATATAGAAATCCAGATATAAAAAACACGATAAAAGGAACGATCGTATAAAAAATGAAAGAAAATAAGGTCTTACTATTAAATTAAAAGTACTTTATAAGTGTTCTATAAAGATTTTCAACCCTGAGCTAAAATGCGAATGATATTAGGAAAGATGTATTCGCAAATATCTAAATTAGACCCGCCATGAGTGTTGATGAGATATCGTCCTCTGCAAATTGTAGATGCCGCTTTTTTAATAGTTTTTACCAATTCTAGAAAAAATTGTTTTGATAAACCGCGATCTCCGTAATCACCTAATGCAGTATCATGGCCGAGTAAGTGAATTATTAGATCAGGTTTGAAATTTTTAATGCTATTGTCTATTTCATTTTGCACTATATCCAGATACGCTTGGTCAGTTGTATTATATCCTGAATTTATACAAATTTTCGTGTTATTATCTTCAATCTTATTTGAAGAACAAAAACACACATGCAAAACATCATGATTTCCAAAGGTCACGTCTCTAGTACCATTCCCATGGTGAGAATCAGTATCAATTAGAGCAATTTTTAATCCTGGATATTTTTTTTGAAGATTGACCACAACGGGACCAGTTACAGAACAATAGGTGCCTCCCCAGGCAGAATCTCTTTCTGCATGATGTCCCGCTGCCACACCAAATGCCAGAGCATTTTGAAGTGTACCTTTCATAATCATCTCACTTGCTTGAACACATCCACCTACCGTTAAATAGGCCCCTTCACAGTACCACTGCTTTTTTAAATCTTTCAAAAAACGCTATGATAAACACCTTTGCTCAAGTATATATACAAAATCCCTTTATAAAAAAAAATCTAAAAGATAGATCAGTATTAATTGATTTTTCTCAAGGAGTTGGGATTGAATAGAAAACTTCTATGAATTTAAAAAAAAGATTTCTATTCCCTTTTTTATTTGAATTTTGGTAAATATTCCTTTTGCAGTTCACTCATTTCACTATAAATATTTTCAGCCTTCTCGAAACTTCCGCAATTAACGTCCATTGCAATACAAGCAATGGCCAGCTCTTTTGATTCTTTAAGAATTGCCTCCACGCAAACATCTTGAATAGAAGCCTCAATCCTTAAAAGTGCAGCGATATTTCTCGGAATTTTTCCTAATTTTACACCATGAACCCCATCTTTATCAACAATTCCAGAACACTCGACGACTAAATCTTGGGGAAGATTATCGATAATTCCCTCATTGGGAATATTTACAGCTATCTCATAGCAGCTACTATTTTCGATAATTTCTTCTATAATTGGAATTCCTCTTTCTCCAGATTCATCTCTCATTAAAATACCTCTTTTTGGATATTTCCCATTTAATAGTTTTTTATAATTTCTCTCGTATTTTTTGTTGGTTCCAACTTTACCCTGTTCCATTCTTGTTATCCAATCATCTAAGTCTGAATATTTAGTATAATTTGAACCTATTTGCAGATATTCACAAATATGATTATCTCCTACATAAGGGAAACAATTAAAACGTTTATAGATTTCGAATGTTAAGTCAGCATATTTGAATCTGTCCCATTTACCTTGATAATAATTCATACAATTTGCATTGAATTTAGGTATTAAATCTTCTCCAGTCTTGATATTTTTCAACCCTAATATAAAGGCAAAATGATTTAATCCCCCTACTGTAATTTTTGTATTTTTTAAAGATTCTTTATGAAGTTTAATCTTATCACTTGGGGATAAATCTTTGAGCCTTTCAGGTTGGAAATTATCATCCACAATATAAGGGAGATCTGGTAAGAATAAACCTATCTGATGACAAAGCCCGATACAATTTAGGCCTGGAACTGACCTTTTAATAGATAGACAGATTCGCGAAACGGGATTTGAATAATTAATAAAAACTGCATGGGGATTTGCCTTGAAAGTTTCTTTAGCGATATTTATAATTGTTGGTATTTGACGAGCAGAATGGAAAAATCCACCAGGACCTCCATTTTCAGCCATCATTTCTGTGGTTCCATAACTATGAGGTATTCTATGATCTATCCAGCGATATTTAAAGCGATCTCCATGTTCAATAGAGCAGATTACAAAATCGGCGTTTTTTAAGGCGGTTTTTAAGTCTGTTGTTTTCTCTAAATTATATTTATTCCCTCTAAGTTCATTTTCATGATTTAATATGTCATAAACCATATTCAATTTCGGTTCATCAATGTCAATCAATGTAATTGTGGATCCTGGCAATATTTTGCTCGAATAGATATCACTTAATGTAGGAGGTCCAAATGCAGCGCTCCCCGCACCGAAGAGTACTATCTTTTTATCCATACTACCTAAAATTGTGAATTTATAATAAACTATAAGAATAATAGAAACCGAACAAAAATTTAATAAAATAAATAAAAATTAGAGAAAAAATAAAATTAAAAAAAATTTCAAATTAAGGTTTAAAGCCAGATTTCGAAGCACCACTTGCTTTAATAATTCGATCTACTCGCAATATTAAATTAGCTAGTTCACTGCCAGACTTTATTAAATAAATAATTAATTCAGCAGGCTCAACTATTCCCCTTTGATAATTGTTTCCAATAGTATTGGTGATGGTATCAATTCCAATCCATTTATCATTATCAGTTTTATGTGCAGCTCTTAACTCAGTTATTTTTTCAATTTCATCAAGACCAGCATTCCTGACTAAGGTTTTGGGGATTTCTTCAAGTGCAAGCGCAAAAGCATTGACAGCTAATTGCTCCTTACCAGAAATCTCGTTAGCATAGGCCCTTAATTTTTTCGCAAGCTCGATATAAATCGCTCCACCACCAGCGACAACCATTTGCGTATCAATAATTTTGGCAATGACAGAGAGCACATCATTTAAAGAAATTTCAGCAGTGTTAAGAATATTTTCAAGACCGCCTTTAAGTAAGATGGATACACTTTTAGGATTTTTACACCCCTCGAAAAAAGTATATTCTTTATCTCCAATTTTTTCGAACTTCACAGATTCGGCATATCCTAAATCACTTTCAGATAATAATTTTATATCATCAATAAAACTAGCACTTGTGGCTTTTAAAATCGATTTATAATCTTTTTCTCCAACATTTTTTATTGCTGCGATTCCTTCTTTTGCTAAATATGCTCCAAACTTATCAGAAATGTCGCTATTATTCACAATCATAGTGACTCCTAAATCTTTAAAAATTTTCAGGTAGTCTCGGAGAATTTTATCTTCTTGATCCATGAATTTTTGTATATCTTCGGGATTATAGATCTGGATTTGAGCATCGAATTCAGTTTTAGAAATATCTAATTTCTTTCTAATGACCGCAATTTTCACATCTTTTAAAGAATCTGACATGCTAGAATTAACTTTTTCCTTTTCAATATAAACACCAGAGATGAGTTTAGAATCTTTAAGAGATTTTCCTTGAGCTTTTACGATTTTGATATCTCCCACTTTGTTAAAGACATTTTCATCTTTTATATGTTTAACTGCTTTTAAGGCTAAATCTGCGAAAAAATCCCTTAATGGAGCAATATCTTGCGAATTCATAGCTGTCATAGCCGCATTTTTAAGGACAGCATCATCATCTTTTGAAATTTTAGTGGCAATTTCTTTGACCAATTGTACTGCTTTATTAGCTGCTAATTTATATCCAGAAGTAATATGCTTTGGATGAATATCCTGTTCAATCAGATCTAAGGCATTTTCAAGCAAAGCCGCAGAAAAAATAACGGCTACAGTTGTACCATCCCCTATTTCTTCGTCAACGGCTTTTGCTACGTTAACCATCATTATCGCTGACACATTTTCAATATCTAACTTCTTTAAAATTTCTGCGCCATCATTTGTAATAGTGATATCACCCAAAGAATCCACAAGCATTTTTGACATTCCTTTTGGACCTAGAGTAGACTTTACTGTTTCTGCGATAGCCACCATAGCATTAATATTTTGGACGCGTGCTTCTTTTTCCCTAACTTCCTCGGCACCTTCCTTAAGAATTATTACAGGTACGCCAAAAGACATCTTATATCATCCTTAAATTTTGATTTTAGATCTAATTCAATTATATTATGTTGAGTCTATCGAATACATTATCAAATAAAGATTTTATGATTTGGGGATCTTTAAATAGAAAATTTTTTAAAAATGTTCAATTTTAAATACTGAAAAATTTTAAATATTGAAAAATGTTAATTTAATTTGATTAATTTTGTAATTCTGAATAGATCCTAAAAACTTAAACGATATTTGAATTGGCTTTGGTTATATATAGTGACATCAAAAAAAGAACTTGATGAGATCGACCGAAACATTTTAAGCATCTTACAACAAGATGCTCGTAAGTCTTATCGGGAAATCCAAAACGAGTTAAATATTTCAATTGGTACTATTCACAACAGAATTTCAAAATTAAAAGAAAGGGGTGTGATTTCAGGATATACACTTAAACTGAATAATGCTGCTTTAGGTTATAAGCTAACATTCTTGATCCGTATTCAAGTGGACGGGAAGCACACACCAGAAATCTTGGAGGAGATTAGCCAAATACCTGAAGTTTGTTCTGTATTTCATACAACTGGAGAGCAATCAGCAGCTTTAATATGCCGTTTTAAAGAATCGGATGAAGTCCACCAATTCATAAGGGATTTGAATGAAAGACACTATGTAGTTAAAAC
>JBHLNT010000280.1:0-4358 GCA_048941265.1 Promethearchaeota archaeon | reverse complement strand
AGCAGAACGATCATACATATGCCAAGCATGTAGATTGGATGAATAAATGGCTTAAATTGGTGAATTTAAAGAGAATTTCCCTATTTTGTCAAGATTGGGGATCTTTAATTGGTTTAAGAATGGCTATTGAAAATCAGGACCGATATAGTAGAATTATTTTATCTAATGGTGGATTACCCACTGGAGAGCAACGAATGTCCGATGCATTCACACAATGGCGGGAATTCTCAAGAACAGCTTCTAAATTTAATATTAAACAAATTATGCAAGACGGTACAGCTACCAAATTGTCTAAGGAAATTTTAAAGGTATATGATGCTCCTTTTCCTGATGATTCTTTTAAAGCGGGTCCTCGAATTATGCCCTCCTTAGTCCCCATAAATACTGATGATCCTGAACATAAAGCTAATAAGAAAGCGATTGAGCAGTTTAGACAATGGAAAAAACCTTTTTTAACTGCATTTTCCGATAAGGATCCAATCACCAGAGGGGGAGATACATTTTGGCAGCAAAATTGTCCGGGAGCTCAATCTCAAAATCATACCACGATTAAGGATGCAAGCCATTTTGTTCAGGAAGATAAAGGACCCGAGCTGGCTGAGGTGATTATTGAATTCATTAAAAACAATCCTTAAATTAGGAAATCTCACACTTTCCTAAAAATAATTAAAAAAAATGGAATCTCTAAGAAGTAATTAAAACTACGAAAAAAGAGAAAATCTTCCTTATTTACATGTTTTATATGCTTCTAAACATTCCTTATTTTTAACTTATTAAATTTACATTCCATTTATTTTTTATATTAATTATTAAAACGATTTCCGGCCACGAATATTTTGGCGAGGTCCTTTTTCAACTACTACCACGTTACTCGCTTGAGGTCCTTTTTGCCCCTCTACAATATCGAATTCTACGATATCGCCCTCATAGATAATTTTAAATTCGTCCTCCTCTCCTTGAATCGCAGAGAAGTGAACAAAAATATCAGCGGCATTATCTTCTTGAGTGATAAACCCGTAGCCTTTTTTGCTATTAAACCATTTTACTGTTCCTTTTACCATTTTCAAAACCTAAGTATAAATCTTGATACATTGTTGAAATATGTACCAATTAATGGAATTAAGGATGCGTTTGTAATAAAATTTTTTGTTCATATCTTCTCGGTTAAAGATACTTCTTTAACCACTTTATTGATGCCTCAATAAATAGAGTTAAATGTTCATCTTCAAAATCATGTGTAGCATTCTCGATCTCAATAAGTTTATGGTGCTCATCTTGCGGTAGGAGTTTAAATCCTTTGCGAATATCCCTAGGACCAATAGTTCCATCTTTTTTACCTAATATTATTAATGTAGGAGTTTCTAATTTCTGAAGATATGAATTTACATCATAACCTGCGAGAGATTCTACAAATGTGATATCTATGGTTATGGGATCATAATCTCCCGATGATTGTATTGTAAACGGCTTTCTTTTGAGGTTCTCTTCAGTACTAGATGTGAAAAATTTTCTCATATAAAAGGCTGGTGCCCAAAATATAAGTGTTCTGATTCCAGGTAAATTCGCTACCAATATGGTAAGTCCACCAAATGATAGCCCGATGACAGCGATCCATGAATATCCTTGATTTTTTGCCCATGCATAGACATCCTCAAGATCTCTGACCTGTTTTGATAACGTTAACGTTTCACGTTCATTCTCTCCAGATCCAGAAAAATCGAAAATCAATGCATCAAAACCAACCTCATTCAAAGCTTTTGCAGTGGCAGGAAAACGGCCGATCTCATATTTATCCCCTGTAAATCCATGGCAGATTATCACAAATGGGGGTTTTTTTTCACTTTTAAATGAAGATTCTTCTTGACATAAGAAATGGACTGCATGCAGAATTCCACCAACGCTACGAGGTAATAATAATTGTATTTCCATTATATCTATCTCAATTATTTAAAATTGTAAAAGGATATGTCTATTTAAAAAAATATTTATTTTAAACCTAAAATCTGCTATCTATTTTAAAAGGAACAACATCACATGTCTCAATATACCAAGTAAGAAGTTTCTCTTTTAGGTTGGAAAGAATTTCTGTATAAGCAGGATCCCCTATGATATTATTTCTCTCTTCTGGATCTTTGTTTAAATCATAGAGTTCATCTTGCTCATAAAGACGACGAACATACTTAAAATTCTGTGTTCTACACATAGTAGCCTTACCATGATACGGACCCTTATCTGTAATTTGAAGGGAAATCCTTGGCCAGTATAGACCACTTGGTCTTTTCTCTGACTTAGCTTCTTTTTCCATAGCTTGAACTTCCCCATATAGCCTACCTCCCTCACAAAAAACAGTATTTCTATGTATTTCAGTTTCTCCTTTCAGCAAAGGTATTAAATTCTTACCAAAATGAGAATATCCCGGTTTAATTCCAGTTAACGCATAAACTGTCGCGGAAAAATCAATCAATTCAACTAATGCATCGCAAACTCGGGGCTTTACTGGAATATTTTTCGGAGGTTTAATAATAAAAGGAACCTTAGTAAGACAATCTTCAAATGTATTTTGAGTTTTTTCAACCAGTCCATAATCACCTGTGAAATCACCATGATCAGAAAAAAAGAATATTGCACCGTCGTCGTAATAGCCTACCTTTTTTAATTCCTCTATTACTAATCCAAATTGATAATCTAAGCGTGCACACATTCCATAATAAGTTGCACGTAGCTCATCCCAACGATCCTCGGTCCACCCTTGGAGATTTTGTCTTTCATATATACCTTTTAGAAGAGAGGGTTTAGCCTCCCAATTTTTTGGTGGTTTTTTCCGAGGGGGAAGGGCTTTACGATTTATCTTACTAAACCATGGCTCCTCAATACCATATGGAGGGTGCGGATTTGCAAGTGCCAAATATATACAAAGAGGATTTTCCCCTTTGTAATTGCGAATAAAATCAATAACACCTAGTATCATTGACCAGTCAAGATCGAAATAAATATCATCTCCCATCGTATCAAGCTTACCGGCATAAAAACTATAATATGTATCACTATCAGGTTTTCCTCTCCACTTCCTCCACGACGTATGTAAATTTGGTTTCCATTTATGACCCCATCGTGTAAGATCTTGCGTGGATGGAAAATATTTTAAATCACATACTTCTTTTGGATCCTGCTGAGCTGAGATTAAGTCATTTCTAAAACCCCACCAAACATAGTAGCCATTATCTTTAAGTATTTTCAATAAGTTCGGTTCATTTTGTTCGAGATGAAGCATATAATACATTGTTCGGTGCCCCCTTACATGAGGGTACCAGCCAGTCATAAAGCTACAGCGGCTAGGAGTACATACCGGGTTCTGACAAAAAGCATTACTGAATGACACTGCTTCCTTTTCAACAAGCTGATCAAGATGAGGAGTATCTGCCGCGGGATTTCCCAAATGCCCTAAAACATCACCACGCCATTGATCTACATTAAATATGATAATATGTGGTTTTTCACTCAAGATATTCAATTCTCTATTTTTTTAAAAATAATTTTTTAACCAATTAATTGATACTTCAATAAATTGTGTTAGATGGTCCCCATCAAAGTCATGCCCAGCATTCTCAATTTCAATAAGCTTATGATGGTCATCTTGGGGTAGGTGTTTAAAAGCTTCTCGAATATTTCGAGGTCGAACCGCTCTATCTTTTGTTCCTTGGACTATTAACGCTGGAATAGAGAGATTTTGAAGATAAGTGATAGTATCATACTTAGAAAGTTCTTCTACAAAGGTATTATTTATTTTAATGGGGTCCCCTTTTCCAGAAGTAGGTAATATAAGTGGTTTTCTTTTCAAATTTTCTTGAGCATGAGGTGAAAACATGTTTTTTAAATGAAATGCGGGTGCCCAAAATACCAAAGTTTTAACTTCAGGAAGGTTGGCAACTAATAATGTAAGCCCTCCAAATGATAGTCCAATCGCACCAATCCAAGAATACCCTTCATTTTTTGCCCAGTTATAAACATCTTCGAGATCTCTGGCTTGTTTTGATAAAGTGATAAATTCGCGCTCATTCTCACCAGACCCGGAAAAATCAAAAATTAACGCATCAAATCCTGCCTCATTTAAAGCCTTGGCAGTTGTTGGAAAGCGCCCCCATTCATATTTATCTCCCGTAAATCCATGACAAATCATAATAAGAGGAAATACTTCCTTTTTTTCTGAAGATCCTTCCCCATGAGATAAATATTGGACCGCGTGTAGTTTTCTGCCATCCCTTCGTTCAATAAGAATTCTTTTCTCACTCATAATACTCTATTGTTAAATTGTCTTTAAAAATCAATATGAAATAATATATAATTAAAATTTATGAGAA
>JBHLNT010000279.1:0-4413 GCA_048941265.1 Promethearchaeota archaeon | reverse complement strand
TCCAGTGCATTTCTTATTGATTTAATCTTGTACGCGTCTGCTATTTTAACCTCATCTTTAAGGCAAAATACAATTGGTTATTCACCACTTTTCTTGATTTTTGCTGAATTTATAGATTTAATAATAATAATTATGATTTTTATTGGATATTCTAATAATAAAAAGGATAAGAGCTAAAAGAAATATCAATAAAATTTCATGATTTGTTTTTTTCGTATTTATATTCGATAAAATAAATAGGGATTACAGAGAGAAGTTTTAACACTCCCGCAATCACAATAATAAACTCTGTTTCAATATATTGAGAAAGAAATGTTCCTAACGGTATAAATATGACAAATGCTATAATGACAAATGTAGCCATGACCTGAAAATATACAACTTTCTTATGAGAAATTCCAATCATAAGAGAGATTAAGTTTATTACAATAATCCCCGATACAATCTGCATTATCCCAAATAAAATGAAAAATGTTATAATATCAGTAAAAGGTACAATTATTAATAAAATACCATATATAAAGGAGCAAATAATTAATAACTTCTTTCTATCCAATTTATTTGAGATAATTCCCCCTAGAATTAATCCAAGAGCATTAATAATAATTAAAAGCACTAAAAGTAAAATAAATAATGAAAAATATTCTTCACCATATTTGTTTAAAATCCAAGGCTCTAAGGGATATTCATATATCCGCTCTCCATAAAAAAGAAACAATATTATGCACATTAAAACGATTGTTTTAAGATTTACTTCTTTGTCCGTTTCAATTTCTGATTTTATAATCACTTGCTGACTTGATTTCAAGATTAAACCAATAAATATGATGGGAAAAATAGAAAACACTCCAATTATAAAAAATTGATACCAAGTTGGAATCGAATAAAGATCTGTAAATGTCACATAAAATACAATATTTGGAAAAATTGCTCCTGCTATTGAACCCAATTGTGTATATAAAGCATTTCTATCTTTAATCTTTTCGTCTGGAGAAGAATCAACAATTATTTTATCAATTGCCACATCCATAATTGATGTGCAAGCAATATTTATTCCTAAAAAAATTCCAAAGATCATTAAATAATTTAAGTTTAAAATAAAGATCATGAAACTTATAAGAGTCCCTAAAGAACAAATTACAATCATGATTTTTCTTTTTGGGATTGAAGATTCTCTATCAACATAAATCGCTATAATTGGCTTAATAAATAATGCTAAATAAGCAAAAAATTGAATGAAAGCAAGTTCAGTTCGGTTAACTTGCAAAATGTTGAAGAAATATACTGGCAAAAAAACATTAATATAAATAAAAATTACTTGGACAACAAAATATACATAAAAATAGATGAAATAATTTCGTTTATAAACATTCATTTCGATTACAACTTGATTTTTTAAAACATCATTTTAAAATTTCAAAGAAATATTGTTTAAATTTAATTAGTATTAAGAACTTGCTTATAAATTAAAAAGTGAGATATCTTATAAAATATTTTAATTAGAAGATCAATATCCTAAATATTATTAGGAATGTTAATCAACAGTGGTTTGTAGCTTAAAAATTTTAATAGCTAAAGAAGAATACAAAAGCCATAATCTAATAACAACTATTAGTTAGGTATAAATAAAACAAATTAAAATTATTGTAGGTAATTATAATTATTAGAAGATTTAACCTAAATAATATTCAATTTGCTTTAAATTCTGTATTGAATAATTTTAATTATATGATTTTATTTGGGGATTTTTTTTTTGCCATTTGAAAAACTTGCTGATAAATTAGCTAAACATACTCGAAAACCAACGGGAAAAATTGGAAAGGTAGTAGGAGAATACATGGGTAAAATTCATAAAGATGTAACTGAATGGGGATTGGACAAAATTGAAATTAATCCCTCTGATATAATTCTTGATATCGGATTTGGTGCCGGATATAACATTAATAATATAGCGAAACATCTCGAAACTGGAAAAGTTTATGGGATTGATTATTCAGAAACGATGGTTGACTTAGCAAAAGAAATTAATAGAAATTTTATTGAAAATGGTCTTGCTGAAATTAAACATGGGTCAGTATCTTCTCTGCCTTTTCCAGATAAATTCTTTGATATAGTAATGGGTGTTGAAACAGTAAATTTTTGGCCGGATATAATCAATGATTTAAGAGAAGTTAGGCGAGTCCTGAAGCCAGGGGGAATATTAATATTAATAAATAACTCATATAAACATAAAAAATTTAAAAGGAGAAATAAAAAGTGGAAAAAATTAACCAATTTTAATCTTTATTCACCTAAACAATTTAAAAAATATCTTATTAAAGTAGATTATTCTAATATTGAAATTTTTGAAAAAGACGATAAGAATTGGATTGTAATTAAAGGAACTAAATAAATTTTATATTTTTTTAAGAAAAGTATTATCTCTTATAAAATGAGAAATATCAATGACTATAGATACATTTATGATTGTTTTTTTTTTGAATATTTGGTAAATATTTAAACTATAATCAAAAAAAAATATTGATATTTAAAATCGTATTTGAAAAATTAAAGTATAAAATCTTAGGAGAAGTGATTAAATTGTTGAAAATCTTATATATACACTCATATTCATTTTGGAGAAAAGATAGTATTATGACAATATTTTATCGAATTTCGAATTATTTAAATTCTAAAAAAGATCAATTAAATGGGATAATAGAGGAAGAATATCTTGATCTAGAATATGAGAAATTACCAGAGTTCTCCTTGAAGAATTTAAAGATTTATCGTACTGAAGTTATAGAATTACTTAATAAAATCTATGAAAGATTTAATTTTAATTTAGTATTAATCTCATGTTATAGCTCTTTTAGTTATATAAATTGTATTGAAATTGCAAGCATAATTAAAAATTTAATTAATCCTCTTAGCTTTATTGTAGTTGGTGGATTACATCCAACAATTTGTCCAGAAGATTTCCAACCTGGAAATTTTCCTCGTTATTTTTATCAAGATCACCCCAAAAATTTTACTCCTTTTGATTATTTAATAAAAGAGGAAGGTGAAATCCCTTTTTATGAATTAATTCAAAGCATTTTAACTGGCAACTCTAAGCCTAGAACAAATTTATCAGATAGATGTATCATAATAAAATCAAAAATAATTGAAAATTTAGATGAAATCCCTATAATAGATTTAAGCTTATTCGAAAAATATAATGATGTACTGAAAAAAATCGATACTTTATGGATTGATTTCTCAAGAGGTTGTATTTTTAGCTGCAAATTTTGCCTAAATTCAGAAAATTATTTGCCATGTTATAAGCGAGTTAGGATTAAATCAATAAAAAAATGTATAGATGAGTTGAATGCTATAAATAAAATCATTAAGAAATTTCCTTTTAAGTTTGTATGCATATCGGATCTAATTTTTATGCCTAAAAGGTCCTTTAAAAATCTATTCTTTAAAGAATTAAATAAAACTATACAGAAACAAGGCAAGTTTCCTTTCAAAATCATCATTGAAGATCGTGTAGAATTATGCTCATTAGAAGATTTAGATAATTATAAAAAACTTGATATCGATTTATCCATAGGTATCGAATCTTTTTCTAAAACACTATTATTTAGAATGGGAAAAATATTAGGTAAAGATGAATCTCAAATTAATATCGGAATTAGAAATTATTTACATAAAGCTGTGGAAATAATAAAGAAAGCAAATGAGATTAAATTACCTTTTGTTCTCAATTATATGTATGGGGTTCCTGGTACTGATTGGACTACAATTAAAGAAGAGCAAGAGTTTTTCTTCAAAAAAAAAGATAATGGAAAATCCTTAATTGAAAAATATTTAATTACTTTAAAGCTCAATAAATATATGGCTTATATTGGTACTAATACTTATAAAACCGCTGAAAAAGAATTTGGAACTAAATTTCATTATCCTCAATGGTGGAAAATCTTTGACAAAGATCAAATGTTTTTCGCTTCTTTAGTCGATCCTAGTATCGATTTATTATTTTTAGAGAGTTATAATCATGCAATCAGATTGATTAAAGATCTAATGAAAACTCAAAGCAAATTAGGAAATCCATCATATTCCATTGAGAGATTATTAACTTTTAAAAAAGATAAAGGAAGTTCTAGTTATAACCTATATAAAATAGTTAAAGAAAAATATCCAAAGATGTTTAATTCCCAAATACCAATTGAAGATTGGTTTTAAATTAGAATTTTAATTTAATTAAAAAAATTTGAATTGTTAGGCTCGATATTAGTTTATACTTATTATTTGAGAGTTAGTAAAATATTAAAATCTTATATGAGCAATATTTTATCATTAAGTAATATATATCATGAAATAAGAAGTTATTACTAGAATCTATTATATAAAAAACATAATATCATTAATTTAATTCAAAAGATGAAT
>JBHLNT010000075.1:0-19011 GCA_048941265.1 Promethearchaeota archaeon | reverse complement strand
CAAAATAACCCAAATTTAAAACTACCTAATTAATCTTTTTTATTTAACTGTTTTATATGAGATATTTTTTCAATTTTAAAACTATGAAATTGAATCGTTTGAAATCTGATACCCTCCTTATTGTTTAAAAGATTCTTAAGTAAATATGCAATCTGTAGTGATTTATATATTCGAAAATGATTTTCATAATTTATGCCCCACTCAATAAATCTTGCGAAATCATGTAATATGGTTATGAGTTGTGATTTATAGTATTATTGCTTTAAGCTAAACGAATTACTATTATTTTATAAGTCGATAATACTTACACTAACCAAAGGACAAAAATCCACTCATGAGTGGGGCATAACTAGAAATTCTTAAAATTTTTAAAAATCAAAGATAAATTATGGAAAATTTTTTAGAAATTGCGAAAAAAGCTTTTCCTCCATTAAAGGGTACTGAGATTTTAGAAGGTATTAAAAAGGACGTTGAAATATTATGGGACAAATGGGGTATTCCACATATATTTGCTAAATGTGCTGAAGATGCATATTTCTCTCAAGGCTATGTTCATGCACGCCATCGTTTATTCCAAATGGAACTCTTCAGACGCTTAATATCCGGGGAACTCTCAGAAATTGTTAGTGAAGAAGCGATTGATAGCGATAAACACTATAAAATTATTGGATTACATCGAATGGCAAAAAGTAGTGCTGAAAGAATTGGTAAAAATCAAGACAGCCAAGTGTACCGTTGCTTAAATGCATATAAAAACGGAGTGAATGCAGGATTAGAGAAAGCAAGAATTAGTCCCCCTGTAGAATTTGCTGCTTTAAATTTGGAAATAAGGGACTGGCAAATCGAAGATTCACTCAAAGTTCTAACGTTTATAGATTGGGGGCAGAGTTGTTGGAATTATCCAATGGAGATACTAAGGGAGCAATTAATTAGCAAATTAGGACATAAAATGGCAGACAGTCTTATTCCTCTTTATTCTGGTGCAAGAGTTTCAAACTCTATGGGAAGCAGTTGTTGGATAGTAAGCCCAAATAAGTCCGAAACAGGCTCAGTTTTGTTCGCAAATGATCCTCATTTGCCACTTACACTTCCAGCAATTTGGTTTTTAGTTCATTTACATTGTCCAAAATTCAATATTTTTGGTGCTTCATTTCCCGGAATTCCTTTAATAATCATTGGACATAATGATCATATAGCATTTGGAGCGACCAATGTTCACGCTGATACAATCGACTTATTTAAGCTTGATTTAAATCCTGAAAATGAAAACCAATATAAATATAACGGACAATGGATAAATTTTGAAATACTAGAAGACCCAATTATCGTTAAAGACTCAGATTCCATCCCTTTTAAAATATATGTATCAAACTTTGGACCAGCTGTGAAATATTTTGAACGAGATGATCGCCTGTATAAAATACAACTTCCTAGTACTTATGCTCTGCGTTGGTCTGGCTATGTGGCTAATATAGAAGATTCATTAGAAGCATTTATTAAAGTGGATGCAGCTTCAAATTGGGAAGAATTTCGGGAGGGATTAAAATTGCTAACAATAAATCCAATCAATTTTTCCTATGGAGACATAAACGGAAATATAGGTCTTCAGCATGGAGGGAGGATCCCAGTGCGGAAATATGGAGATGGAGCAACTACAACTCCCGGTACTGAAGAAAAATATAATTGGGAACGTCTATCTAACTATGAAGAAATGGTCTCGATTTATAATCCTGACTGCGGCTATATTTTTAATGCAAATTTTAATGAAGATAAGGCGCCAAAAGGACTACTACTAGCACGAGATACTGATGAGCCTTATCGACATAGAAGATTAAAAAAGATATTTCAATCGAAAGAAAAATTTTCTTTTCAAGATTTTATCGATATTCAACTAGACCAGCGAAGTGAAGAAGCCGCCGAAGTATTACCAAAAATATTAGACATTTTAAAAACTTGTAACATTCCTGATAAGTATTTGGACGTCATAGCAATTTTAGAAAATTGGGACTTTCATATGACAAAACAGAGTATTGCTGCTACAATTTATAAAGTCTGGTTTTTAAAACTTCAACAAGCCATTTTAATACCTCTTATAGGGGAAGAAAGTTTAAACCCATTTTTAGGAAGCATTTCCCTTGAATTGATTCGATTATTTAAATTGTATGATACTAAACCTGCGGAATTCAAGGAGCTTCTATTAAATACATTTCATATGACAATTGAATTTCTAGCAAAAAACGTCTCTAAAGATCACAATAAGTGGAAATGGGGGAATATCCATACATTAACACTAGTTCATCCTTTCTCTCTTGCGAACGCTGAAGCTAAAGTCTTAAATATAGGGCCTTATAAAGTAGGAGGTGATAGAAACACGCTGAATAATGCGTATGCTGATCCTTTAAATCCATTTGATACACTTGTTGGGCCTTCTTTTCGTCAAATCCATGACATGACTGATTGGGATAACTCTATTTGCATAATACCAGGAGGGCAATCTGGCTTACCATTCCATAAGCATTATAATGATTTAATAAAGTTATACGTAAAAGGAAAATATATTCCTATGTTATTTACCAAGGAAACTATAACAAAGAATTTAGAAGGTATCTTGAAATTACAGCCTAGTTAATGAAACAATGAATGACATATTTAAATATATATATGTTCATTTACTTCTGATTTATCATTTGAAACCACAAGTGTCGTATCTGTAGTTAGATCTTTCTATTCATCTTAATGAATAAGTGGTTAAAATTTATTGATTTTTAAGCTGAAAATTAAAAAAAAAAAAGAGTTATTTTAAATAATCTATTAATTTTAGTTGATAGCGTTTCCATTGAAATATTTTAAGGTTTCTCTGTATCATTTACTGGTTTTTTTCTTTTCTTATGATTTTGGGATCGTATATGTAGCTTTTTACCCGATAAAGATAAATAAAACATTAGATTTCCTAGAATTTGAGTTAAGATAGCAAAGATGCCAAGGATTATCAAATCAGGTATAAGCAATGTTATACTAGTTCCTTTAATCATTATTGTCCGGAAAGCATGTACAGCATATGTCATTGGATTTAATAATACAGGGATTTTCAGCCATTCAGGTAATGATTCTACCGGATAAAAAGCACCCGAGAGAAAAAATATTGGGAAATTGATTAGACCACCAACAAATTGAAAAGCAGTTACGTCTATTTTCATGCTAAGTGCGATTGAGATCCCTACAAATCCAAGTGCAAGGAGGATGATCATAATATAGAGATAGATTAGTGTTAAAATATTAAGCACCAGATGAACACCTAAAAGTAAAGCTATGAATATAACAAGAGTTGCTTGAACTATGACTTTAGTCACCCCGGCTAAAGTAAATCCTAATATAATGTTTCTTCGACTCGCCGGTGTTGAAATAAGCATATCAAAATATCCGATTTCTCTATCAAGAATTACAGGCATCCCAGCAGCAAAAAGTGATGTAAATAATATTGTCATAGCTAATATTCCAGGTGCTAAAAAGTCAATAAATTGATAATCTGTAGAGGAATATTCATTGACATCATTAATTGTATTAGGATTTGCAGTTATGGAATGATTTGTTATGTCCTTAACCCAATGTTTAACCCTAGAATCATGTAAGGTATCGTTCAAAGTCTCAGCTGCGAATGCTTTTAGAGCATCTGAAACCATTGAATTTGTATTATCGATGGTAACTTTAATTTGAGTATTTTTACCTGTTGCCAAGCCAGTTAATCCATAGCTGAAATTTTCAGAGATAATAATATATCCTGCAATACTTCCCTCATCAATCATTTTTTTAGCTGCAGATTCGGAAATATCTTTAGCAACAATTGAAACTTCAGATGAATCTTTAACAAGTTCATAATATACATCACCAGGGGTTTCTGAATCTTTTTGAATTACTACAATTTTAATATCCGTAAAATTACCAGAGTAAGCATTTCCCATAATTAGTAGAAAAAGCACAGGGATCAATAAAGAAGTTACCAATTGAGGCTTACTTCTCCACCATTTGCGCATTTCACGCTTCCATATTGCTGTTGCTCCTCTTAACATTATTATCACACCCTCATTCTCATTCTTCCAATAAGTTTTGCTTGTTGTTTCCTTGTATCTGAGGATATTTCTCCTGGTCTTCCTTCTTCTCTAATATCTCTTCCCGTATACTTAATAAAAACATCATTTAAAGAAGGGTTTCGAATTCCAATAGAATCAATTATAACCCCCAAAGATTCAATCTTATGTAAAACTGAAAGAAGAGCGTGTTTAGCATCTTTTACCATAATTAAAATGGTTTTATCATGAAATGTAACATTCGTTCCAAGTTCTAATTTTAATATTTTTTCTTTCAATATTTCATCCAATTCCTTGCGATTATCCATTAAACTTAGAGTCACTTCAATTAAATCTTGACCAAAAGCACTCTTTAATTCTGCTGGTGTTCCCAGTGCTATTATCCGCCCAAAGTCAATGATGGCTACCCGATCCATTTCTTGTTCTGCTTCCTCAAGATAGTGCGTTGAAGCTACAATCGTTAGATTCCACTCTTTTTGAAGATTATGTATAAAATCCCATACAATTCGTCTTGTTTGAGGGTCCAGACCAGCAGTAGGCTCGTCTAAGAAAAGAATTTGAGGGAAAGCGATTAAACCTCGAGCTATTTCTAATCGTCTCTTCATACCTCCACTAAAATGGCCTACAAGATCATCTTTTCGTTTATCAAGTTCCACTAACTTTAAAACATCGATAATCCTTGATTTAATTTGTTTTCGGGATATATTATACAATTCCGCGAAAAGTCTCAAATTTTCAGTAGCAGTTAATCGAATATCTAAAGCTGTTTCTTGGGGAACATATCCAATTCTCTTACGAACTTCATTTTCTTGAGAAACAACATCAAAACCTGCTACATGCGCATTTCCACTAGTCGGTTTTAAAAGGGTAATAAGCATTTTAATAGCTGTAGTCTTTCCCGCCCCGTTAGGACCAAGTAATCCAAAAATTTCACCAGCCTCAATTGTTAAATTAATTTTATTGACAGCGGTTAAACCGTTAAATTGCTTAACAAGATCAAAAGTCTCTACTGCTTTTTGCATAACCTTTCTTCTTATTTTAAAAGTTAAAATAAATTTAATAAATATCTTTTCAATTACATTTTTTATTTAGAATTTTGATTTGTTATGAAATTCTTGAGATTATAAATATCGAGGTTATATTCTATTAATTCATCAAAAAAATATATTCGTTTGAGATTAATTCTCATCAATAATATGTAATAATATGTAAAAATAAGGAAATTGCTAATCTTACATATTGGGCGAATTCGTAAATAAGAATGAAAAGCTAGTGGATCTCTATTCTAAATTCATTATTAGGCGATATTAAATAACATTGAAGGGATCCTGAAACTACAGCCTAAATGATACAAAAAATAAAATAAAAAAGAAATCTTATGAATTAGAATTTTTAGGTTTAGATCTCCATGTCAACATCATTATAATTGAAATCATGAAAAGAAATATTGAAAAAGCAAATAATCCTATCGAGAGCGTTGATATGGAAAGAACTCCGTTGTTCATTATAGGTGGAAAATCGCATAGACCCGACAATTGGCGTAAGACAAAAAGTATAGAAAATACTACTAAAATAAGGCCGTTAATAATGAGATATGCTTGCTCCTTATTTTCTTTAATTCCACGGATGTCGCCTGGAGTTTTATCCCATTTTATAAAAGACACCACAGCTTCTCTCACATTAGATCCCTCGGGAACGACATCGCAGAATAAATGCAGCGCTGCTCCAACTGTTAGACCGAATAAAAGCATACATATCGGCATTAGAGCTTCATTAGTAAAAAATAAACATACAATAGCAACAGTACTGGGAATTAATGCTGAATGGGTATATTTACTTCTGTGATTTTCGACTCCAAGCATGAGGTCAGAATCGGGAACCACGCTTCCTATATACGAAAACAAAAAGCCTGTCATTATTACTGCCTCATCAAAATTATCTAACCTACTTAAAGCCCTCATTGAATGAAAATAAATCAAAAAGACAAGTGCTATAAGCAAAAATCCCGCAGAAATTTCTCTTGTTGCCAAATATGATCTTCGCATCCTTTTCTTTTGTTCTTTTGAAGTAGTATTCTTTCCTTTTAAAGCTTTGTATTCCCTTTCTTTTCTAGATGAGCGGGTCTGAAAAGCTATCGAAATAAAAGTAGCAATAGATGCAATAATAATAGCCCTGAAATCTCCCACGGGATAGAAGATTGATGTTATTATTAACATTGCCACTACAAACGCACTGGCACTCCAAATATAGTGAGCATAACCTTTCATACTAGACAAATCCCGAAATAAGAATAAAAAGCTAGTGGAATTCTTTTGTTAATGCATTATTAGGATGAGTTAAATTATAATATTAAATATGAAGTTAAAAGATAAAAATTAATAAGTAATTTTTAATTTTTGGTTCATTTTTTCTGATTAGCAATGATAAAAATATTTGGACACCCATTCAAGAACCTAATAAGAGATCATAAAATCTTCAATAAAATAAATAAATGTTAAGAGACCTTTTTTAAAGTAAGAGTTGATAATATGAGCGAAATTTTAAATGACTATACCATAATTGAGAAAGTTCCCGTTCGATGGGGAGATATGGACGCTAGAGGACACGTAAATAATGCAATATATTATCGATATTTTGAAATATCCCGAATAGCATTATATCAATACTTGGATATTTATGAAAGACCCACAGAAGTTCGTGTAGGTCCAATATTATCTTTTCAAAGTTGCCACTATAAAGCTCCCTTGACCTTTCCCGATACCGTTTATGTTGGGGCAAAAATCATAAGTATAAAGAGATCGAAAATTATTATGAAACATGCCTTAGTAAGTAAGAAATTAAACAAAAAGGCAGCTGAGGGGGAATCCCATATGATCTGGTATGATTACGAAAGTCAAAAAAAGGCAATTATTTCTGATAATCTAAAAAAAAAACTACTAAAATCTTAAAAGACTGACAAACTTCTGTTAAACGAATTTTTTTCATGAATTATAAATTAAATGGAGAAATAATAGTTTATAAGAACTACTTTTAAAGTGAAAAATTATGCTCAAAACGAAAATAACTGAAATGTTAGGATGTAAATATCCTATAATTGTAGGAACTATGGCAAACATAACTAATCCCGAGTTTGTCGCAGCAGCTAGCAATGCGGGCGCTTGTGCCGTATTAGCAAGTGCTAATTATCAAACTCCGGAGGATTTAGGTAAGGCAATAAAAAAAACGCAATCCTTAACAGATAAACCATTCGCTGTTAACATTAACTTATTTCCTGCCCTCATGCCTCAAGATAAATTAGAAGACTATGTTGATGCCACTCTTGATGCAGGTGCAAAAATTATTGAAACAAGCGGCCACAAGGCTCCGGAGCATTTAGTCCCCAAATTTAAGGAGGGAGGGGCACTTTGGATACACAAATGTGCAGGTGTGAGATATGCGATAAAAGGAGCATCCTTGGGAGCTGATATTATAACTGTTGTAGGGTATGAAAACGGGGGGGCTACGGGAACCCTAGATATAGGAACCCTTGTTATGACACCAAGTGTGGTCGATGCGTTAGATGTGCCCGTAATTGCGGGAGGAGGCATCACGGATGGTCGAGCTGTCGCTGCAGTTTTGGCTCTTGGTGCCGAGGGTGTGATTATGGGAACTCGAATGATGGCTACAAAGGAATGTCCGCTCCATGATAATCTAAAGCAAGCTTTTGTAAATGCGGCCGAAACTGACACTAGTTTAGTCATGCGATCAATTCGTAATACTCATAGAGTCTGGAGAAATAAAGCAGCTGAAAAAATAATTGAATTAGAATCTCAAAAAGCCTCTTTACAGGAGATTATTAAAGTTGCATCCGGTCAAAACGCATTAAAAATGTATAGAGAAGGGGATTTAGATGTAGGCATGGTAAGCTGTGGACAGGGTGTAGGTTTAATTAAGGATATCCCTACTGTGAAAGAATTGCTGGACCGGATAATGAAAGAAGCGGAAGATACAATTTTAAAACTCAATAAAATATTTAATTAACTTCTTTTTTTTTGAAAATGATCAACCATCATATTTCCTTAGAGCCAAGCTAACAACAATTAGTATTTTAGGAAATAGAGTAAAAGAGAATTAAATAAATTAGCATCAAATATTACTCATTTATGTTTAGGAGAAAAAAGATAAGTTTTAATTATAAGAAAAATTCTATTGGATTATAACAAAAAGGGGTAAATTTTTGTAAGAACACTCTATACAGAAATTTTAAAAATCCACTAAAAAATTAGTCATAAATTCTAATTTTTAATTCATAAAAGGCAAATTCAAAAAAGTTTTCATTAAAAGAAGAATGGTGAGCTGGAATGAATAATATTGTTGATGAGAATAATGTACCATCTTTTAACTTGAAAGGTCAACAAATATACGCTCAAACAATAGCTACCGAGCATGAGTTGATAAAAGAAGAGATGGAAATTAAAGCCTTTAATATCTCAATTAAAGAAGATGAGATTCATAAATTTTACAGGCTTCCAAAATATTATGATATGGCATTTAGCAGAGATGTTGATGGAGATATTAAATTTTTTCAAAAATGTTTTCAACTTTATTCGGATGTAACTGTCAAACGAATACTGGAACCTGCATGCGGTACTGGAATACTCATAGAATCTTTCCCTAAATTTGGGTATTATGCCCTTGGATATGATTTAAGTCCTGATATGATTGAATATACTAAAGAGCGTTTGATAAATGCGGGAATATTCCACGATAAAGCAGATGTTTTATTAGGGGATATGAAAAATCTTGAATTTGATTCCAAATTCGATGCTGCAGTTGTTTGCATAAACAGTTTAGGGTATTTAACGTGTGATGAGGATATTACCTCACACTTTAAGGTTATGGGGAAGTCGTTAAAAAATGGGGGAATCTACATCGTTGAATTAAGTTGTAAATGCGAAGATATTAGGAATGAAATCAAAACTGACGATAAATGGTTTGCAAAAGAAAACGGTATATATATTGAACTATCTTGGGTAATAAATAGGTATGATGTACAAAGTAAAATACGTCATGTCGATTTTCAAATGATTGTAAATGAAAATGGGAATCAATTAGTTGTAGATGAAGTCCATAAATTACGTTTATGGTTATTCGATGATCTTATACTTTTTGCAAGTAGAGGAGGATTTCAATATATAGGGGCTTATAACCAAGAATATAAACCAATAACTGAAAGTACTCCAATTACTGGTGAATTAGGGGGTTTATTTTTCATCTTCAAAAATATTAAAAATATTTAATTAATTTTATAGAAATTGGATTATTAATTCTATCATAATTAATTGCCGAACAGGCTAAAAAAATTGCTAATTAGTGTTTTTTCCTTTTCCTCTTTTATAATTACGTTAATTGATTTTCAGGATGACTCAAAAAAAAGTTTTAATAAGTTCTAAATATATTAATTCATACAAAAAAGTAAGGTTTAATTCAAAACAAAATGTTAAAAATATCTCTTAAAATCAGTATTAGGAATAAATATCTAATAAAATAATTAGATCTTCTTATTTCTTAATGTATTCTTTTAAAGAGCAGCAATCAAGTTTTAACCACAAGATTTTTCCGAATAGTTAATTTAACACCCATTTTGCTTAGCTTATCCTGGTTTTCAAAAATTAAATCTGTCAAATTTTTACGGCTTACTTCCAATTGTTCTGCCAGGATATTTAAATCAATTTCTTCAAATAATCTTGAATATTCTACTAATTTTTGAATTTTCTCTTCGAAATATTTTTCCATATCTTCGATTTCAATTTCTCTGCTTACATCATTAAGGTCTATACTATAATTGCTTTTTAAAATTTCTGGATTACCTTCAATCCAATTATGGACAAGATTTCGTACGATTTCAGAACGAGACACTTGTCTTTTGTTCGCCATCATATCTATTACTTTTTCATCAACTGGATCTAGACTGAAAGTGATCCGTAACAAACCAGATGATTTACTTGAATCTGATGGCATTTTAAAGAATAATTCGACAAAAATAATTTTACTATAATATTGAAGTGTTTTTTCCCATATTTAAATCTTCTGTCCTAATGATCAATTAATGCATCTTCAGTGATGCATACATTTATATATGAGGATGATCTTAAGATATATATCGGAATATTATCGCCTTAATAAAATTCAATAATATTCAAGTAAGAGGTATGTGTGTAATATGTTAGAATTAATTAACATAAAACAAGACAATTTAAACACGAAAGATCAGATAATCATCGATTTCCTTAAAGAAGGATACGAATTTTTAGAAGGATTCGATATAAATTATGAAATCATCTTGGACTGTATATCAATAATATATAGATTTCTTAAAAATAACAGCAAAGTTCCCCATAATTTGTATAAATTTTTTATCGCAGCCTATTATATTGTATTTCGACATCCCCAAGCATTTCCTGCTCATGAATCTAAAAAGAGATTTTGTAAGAAGTTTGGCATTCAACAAAGTTCATTAGATTATTCAGTAGAAAAGCTAACGTATGAATTAAATTTTGTAAAAATTTTAGATGACAAGAATTATCCCTATTATATGGATCTAAAAACGGACATTGGATTTAAATTGGCAAAAAGTATTGTAAAGCAAGAAGTCGATAAGGCAATGATGAATTTTTTATTGAACGATCAGCCAATAAATCTTCAAATTCTCTGTGAAGAATTGATTACAAAATTGGTGTTTGAAATGAATGTATTTCCTGAAGAATTATTCCGCCAATTTTATGAAATTATCTTCGAATTGATTGAGATATATCTCAAAGATTATTACGAATATATAGAACTACAACAAAATTTCTTCATTTAATTTTATTTTAAAAAAAAAATAGATTTATCGTAATTGGGCATAGGGCAGTGTAAATACCAGCTCCGCATGCTCTTTCGGTGCGATTTGCCGGAGTTGGGTAAAGAATTCTCTGCTAAAGTCGTTAGGTGGTTCGTATCCCGTTATAAATCCATCCGTTATTAGTTTGACACCCTTCCATAGATCAATTACTTCATTAGGGCTTCCGCCGATTGGACGCCAACTAGCTATAATCGGGAACATTTTAGATGCTTGTTCCATTCCATTAAGAAAATCTGGCATTTTGTTAGGAGCTACCTCGAGTGTTGCCAAAAGATAGACTTTTAAGGGTTTTTTTTGGCTTCTTCTAATTGCTTTATGTAAGACTTTTGGCTGTATAGGTCCTAATGGTTCTAGCAACCGGGATCGCCGTTCTGGGGCAAAATCCTCCAAACGGGCTGCGTATTCGCCCCATGCTGAATCTTGGCTGGTTTTCATACGGAAAGCTTTTAATGCTTCCATATCATCGAATTCTATAATTTGGGTTACTTGAGAGAACCATTCGGAGTTAGTGTACCAACCAGCAATAAGGCGTGTTCCAAGGCGTTCACAGACGGGAACAAGTTGTTTCTGGGCAAAATTCACAAATTCTTCAAGAGTTACCGGGCTGGCAGGTATGAGATTAAATTTTTCTTCTAAATAAATCAAGATTTCTATCCTCCATATCATTACATAATACTTAACTTAAGGAACAATCCATATTTATACTATTTAATTCAACAAATTTTACCAATGATCTTAATTAACTAAAAGTTGGTTTTTTATCCTGCCATGGGGCTATTTCTTCAAAAGCTTTTGAAACTTGAAGCACTGTAGCCTCATCCCACTTTCTTCCGACAATCTGCATCCCAATTGGTAATCCGTCATTAGTCCATCCACATGGAATAGAAGCAGCGGGATTCCATGTTAAATTAAATGGAAAAGCAAAAGGCATCCATCCCACAGGAGATACAGATTTACCCGCGATTTTTTCGGGGAACATTTTACCTAATTCAAAAGGGGGAACTGCCGTAGTTGGAGTAATTAAAATATCAAAATTCTTAAAGAATTGATAAACCACTTGTTCAATATCTTGTCTTTGGGACTCTGCTTTCAAAAATTCCAAAGCAGAAAGATTCATGCCTGCATCAATTAATCTGAGTAAAGTAGGACTTATTTTATCCCTCCATTCTTTTAAAAATGGTTTATAATCAAAAGCAAAGGGAGAAGTTACTAATGTAGCCATAACTGCCGGGGCCTTTCTTAATTTTATTTTACTCTTTTCGACTGACCAATCAAATTGTTCAAATTTTTTAACAGCATTAAGAATTGTTTGCTCAACTTCTTCATCTAAAGCTTTAACATACCCTAAATCAAGAGAATAGCCGATTTTTAATCTATTTGGCTTTTCATTTAGAGCTTTTAAGAAACTCACATCTGGTTGGGGTATTGAGTATTTATCAATTGGATCTGAACCTGCCATTACATCCAGCATTAAAGCAGCATCCTTTACATACCTTACGATTGGGCCGTAATGAGACATCGTACAAAATGCAAGATGTCTAAACTTTCTAGCAATTCTCCCAAAATTGGGTTTTAATCCATAAATTCCGCAGAAACAGCTAGGTATTCTGATTGAGCCACCCCCATCAGACCCTAATGCTAATGGACCTAATCCTGAAGCGACGGCGGCAGCTGCCCCTCCACTCGAACCTCCACATGTTCGATCCAGTTTCCACGGATTCTTTGATTCCCCAAAAATTAAATTGTCTGTCACGGCTTTATGTCCATCCTCTGGAGTATTGGTCTTTCCAAGAAGTACAATCCCTGCTTCTTTTAACTTTTTAACTGTCATATTATCTTCTTCAGGGATATGATTTTCATAAATTTTGCTTCCAAAGGTAGTTCTAATACCCTTAGTTTCTATGAGATCTTTAATAGATGTAGGTATTCCATATAAGAGCCCTAACTTTTCCCCCTTTTTAAATGTATTGTCTGCTTTTTTTGCCATCTCTCTGGCTAAATCGAAGGATGTAGTACAATAAGCATTAATAATCGGATTAATTTTTTCTATTCTCTCAATAATCGCTTCCGTTATCTCTAAAGAGGTCAATTCTTGAGTTCTAATTTTTTCTGCCATATCCCAAGCAGACATAAAACAAATATCTTCTTTTTTCACATCTTATCACTTTTATAGTAAAATCTAATTTATAAGTATGATAATTAAATTTAAAAGATTTAATTAATAAAAAAAATAGAAATAGTTTTTAAATGAAAAAAAGGCAATCATCAATTATTTTCTTTGTTTTTCTCTTTTTTCAACATGCAATTTTTCGATATCTTGTTTTAATTGTTCATATTTTTCCTTTGTAATTGGAAAACGAGAAATCACAATCAGACCAATGGTTAATGCTATTGCCGGGAAAACAAACATCAATATCCTTAGTCCTAATATTATATTTTCAGTAGCAACAGGTTCGAATACAGCCCACCCGACGGTATTAAAAACAAGACTAATGCTAATTATTACCAAAATTGTGGATAATTTAGTAATCAACGCATTTATGCCAAAATATCCTCCATCACGTCTAGTACCTATTTTTAATTCATCATCATCAATAATTGCAGAGAGAATAATATCTCCAAAATAGATGGCACCTGAAAGACCTAAACCAACAAATATAAATGCGAAAAAAGCTGTTGAGATATCATATATAAACATGAAAGGTGAAAGGGTCACAATAAACGTGATAATTGAGATCATTACTCCTTTTTTCATCCCTACTTTGATTGTGATGTAACGCCATAAAGGCATACAACATGCCGCAGAAATAAATGCTAATCCTAATAAGAGCCCCAATAAGTAAGCATCTCCTTCTCCTATCCCTAAAACAAATCTTCCATAGAGTGGCGCAATAATTGGAAGCATCCCAACTACATACCAATACATTAAATTCATTATAATAAAAATTCGAAAATTCTTATTCTTCAATGAAAATTTTAATGAAGTCAAAATAGGAGGAGCGGTTTTATAATCTTCAGAAAATTCTACTCTTTGTTTTATTCCAAATTTTATCATTATTGCTGCCCCTAAAATTATGAAAATTATCATTGTAAGTGCGGCATACATATAATTAACAATATATTTTTTATTTGTTAAATCAGGAATGATAATTGTAGGGATTATGAATACAAACAGCAAACCGATTATAGTAAATAGTTGCTTAAAAGCACTCGCTTTAGCTCTTTGGTCTAAATCTTTGAATTGCTCAGGAAAAAGTGCGCAATAATTTAAATCATACATTGTAAAAAATGCATCAAATAAAATCAATACGATAAGAAAGTAAATAAAGGAAATTATTTCTACACCTACAGGTGGAACGTATAGTAAAACTATTACGACACATAAAGGAAAAAGACCCCCTACAATATATGGGGTACGTCTTCCCCATCTCGTTTTAGTTCTATCGGATAATGCTCCGAGTAATGGATCATTAATAGCGTTCCATATAGACCAAAGTATAAATCCTATTGTAATGAGATTTACATTTAATCCCACTATTGCGAAGTAAAAAGTAAAAAGATAAATTGTGATCATTTGAAGTGCTATAGCATCTGAGAATTGACCGATTCCAAATGCTAAAAAACCTTTGGTGGTTATATCTTCCCCTGATTTTGTTTTTTTACTCATAATCAATCATTCTATTTTAATTATTCTACCAAAAGAGATTATTAAAGATCAAATTATTGATTTAACAATTGTTTTTCCTCTATATATACCTTAATGAAAAAAGGGTTTTCTAAATATTTTTATAGAAGCTCATTCAATTATCAATTAATTTTCTTTAATATATTCATTTTAACATTTTTACTTAATTGAAAAACGAGCTGATTAAAATATCTAATAATATCTTAGAAGAAATTACCGAATTAACTTTAAGGGGAAAATATAAGGAAATAGGTAAATTAGTGAGAAAAGCTAAGAGAGAAGGGTTTACTCCACAAGAAATTATCCAAGCCCTCTCAGCTGGAATAACTGCCATAAGTCGGAAATATAAGAAAGAGGGAATGTACTTAGATGATATTGTCGTTTCGGCTGCGGCTTTTGAAGTGGGGGCCCGATCACTTCCTGTTTCAGAAGAGGAAAAAAGTCCCGAGGAGAAAGTCGTAATAGGAGTTATGGGAGGTCCTTGGACTATAGGGAATGCTATCGTTTCTGCTAATCTAAAAGCACATGGCTTTGAAGTTATCGATGTGGGCTCAGATATACCCCCTGAAAAGATAGCTCAAGCAGCTGCTGATTCAAATGCGAGAATTGTAGCATCCGCTATATACCTTATGCAGTCTCAAGCGGAAATAGCAAAACTAGAACAGGAACTATGGAATCGTGGGATTCGCCATAAAATTAGGACAATACTTAGCGGTCCGGCAGGATCTCGTGCGATGGCAGAGAAATACAACATAGATGCATATGTAGAAGATGTAAATGAATTAATAGTAAAAGTAAAGGAATTTTCGGAAGATCTGAAAGCTGAAATGACCGCATATGATCGTGTTATGACATCTCTTAAGCATAAAGAACCCGATAGAATTCCTTTTATGCCATTTGCGCAAACTTTTACTGCAAAATTTGCGGAAATCCCCTTTTCTGAATATGTGAGTAAAGCAGAAAAAATGGCAGAGGGGCAGTTAAAAGCTTATAATGCTCTGGGATGGGATGCATTTTGCTTTTCTTCCGACGTTGGGATATACGCAGAGGCATGCGGAGCCAAGTGTGAGTATCCTCACGATGATGTTCCTCGAATCGTAAAGCCAGTTCTATCTCAAGGGAATTTGTATAAAGATTTTAAAAGCTTGAAAATGCCTGATCCTTTGAGTCCCAGTCGTTTAGCAGAATCTCTTAAGGCTATCAGAATCGTAAAAAAGGAAATTGGAGACGATGTACCTTTGATTGGTTGGTTAGAGGCCCCCTTTCAAGGAACTGCTTTATTGGGTGGCGGAGATCCGTTTCTTTTATTTTATGTACTCGACCATCCCGATGAATTTAAAGAGATACTCGATTGGTACGCTGACTGGGCAATTAATATAGCTAATGCAATGTATGAGGCCGGTGCAGAGATCATTGGAGCTGGCGAAACTGCAGGTTATTTCATGTCTCCAAAGTTTTTCAAAGAATTTGTATTGGAACCAGAAAAAAAACTATGCCGTGCTATAAGAAAAATGGGCATGTATCCACTAATTCATTGTTGTGGATACGTTCCTCAATGTGTTCCCTTTGTCAAAGAAACCAATCCTGGTGGTGCCATCCAATTCGATTATCAAGTAGATTTAGCTTGGGCTAAACAACTCCTCAAAGATAAGGTTACTATTATGGGAAATTTAAATTATAATAAACTTATCAACGCCAGTCCTAAAGCAGTGTATGATGATTGCGCCGAACATATAAAAATTGCAGGCAAAGGAGGAGGATACTGGTTAGCATTTGGTTGTGAGATTCCAAGAGATATGCCTGTAGGGAACATGAGAGCGATACTAAGGGCGACAAGGACAATAGGAAAGTATCCTATACAAAAATAATCTTTATATTTTTTAATCTTCATAGGGTCTAACTTCTTTTAAAATTGAATTAACCTTCGAAAAGAGTCCGAGCATCAAGCTTAACTCTTTTTTTGATATAAACGCACGTTCAAATACATTTTTAAATGCTCGATATACATAATCTTCTTTATAGCTTTTTAATTTAAGAATTTCAATGGCTTCTTTAATGAAATCATATAAAATCAATCGATCTATTTTATTTGCTAATAAAACTGGTTTTTTTCCTCTTCCGACATTTAAAATATTCAACTTTTTAAAAATTTCATACAAAATAATTGCACATCCATGAGAAAGATTTAAAGAAGGGTATTCTTCACTAGCCGGAATTCTTAATATCATATCAGCAAGCCTAATCTCATCATTGGTTAGGCCTCGTGATTCTTTACCAAATAATATCGCAATATTTATTGGTTTTTCTGAGATAGGTAGCCAAAAATCTTCGGGAAACACTGCAATCCGTTTGATATTAGTATATTTTTTTCCTTTTGCAGTAGTAGCAACCACTAAATCGAAATTTTTTAGAAGAGTTTTAAGTTCAGATAGATGATTCTTTTTATCATCAATAATTATAATTTTTGCATTTTGAAGAATATCCCTACCATGCATAGCATATCCATATGTTTCATAATCTAATATCTTATTAATTTCTTCAATTGGATTAAATATAACGAGGTTTTTAAAATCGAAATTTTTCATAACTCTTGCTATTGCACCTATATTTCCCGCAGTTTCTGGAGAAATTAAAACAATTGTAAACGATAGGTTTTCATATTTCCCATTTAATTGCGTTTTTTTGAAATCTTGAAGTTCTCTGAATTTTCTTTTTTTATCCAAATTTAATCACCTATATTTATACCATTTTAAGAATTTATAATCGGTAAATAATAAAAAAGTTAAAGTTAAATTTATAGAATAGATCTTAATTATAATGTTAGAGGATATTAAAGAATACATACAATTCATAAACATCTCGAGTGAAGATCTCGTTTTATTTGAATGGAAACCTCCCAGATCATTCAAAAGTTTTATATTAGATTTAAATATAGTAAAAGAAAACAAGGTTAGCGATATTTTCTTTCATATTAATAAAGGTAATTTGAAGATTGTACATATTAGAAAGCACAACTTAATATATTCAATTGGAGCTAATGATCTGCAATATCAAATTTTAGAAGCCCTAATTGAAGAAATTGATAAACAATTCAATGAGATGTATGATCTTGACTCTATTCTTTCTTATAGTAATACAAATCCTGTAATTTTTAAACATTTTAAACAAGAAATGGATCGGATCATAGAGAATTTTCATAGTTTGCGATTAGTTAAGAAAGTTGACGTTCTCTGTCGAGTTTGTAAAGCTACTCTATCAATGTATGTTAAAAAAAGCATAATGGAAAGTGAGACCTCTTTTCCTGTACCTATAGTTTATATTCATAAAGGACATGCAATAGTTACCTATATTGACAGAGATTTTGTGGTCCGTGGAGTTGAGCTAGTACATATTAATTCTTAGTCAAAAAGTATTGAATTTAAAAGGTAAATAAATTTTTTATCAAGGAAATTCTTTCTCTCTTCTTCCTTCTTTTCAATTTTTAAAAAAAAAAAAGAGATATAGTGAATAAGAATATGGTTATTTAATCATCTATTATGCGATATCAATCTTAAGGTAATAGTTATAAAAATTATATTCTTCAATATAAATATGGAGAAAGAAAAGGATTCAAAAGACGATTTTTATTTTGAAGAAGTAATAAAAAAAACTAAGACTGGAATAACATTTCCCAAGAATTTACGAGAAGATCTATTCGAAGATGAGAATAAGGATGTCTTTTTTAGAATGATTGTCCCTCAGGAAAAAAATAAGATTATTCTTGAAATTATCTCTGAAGAGCAAGCCAAAGTACTTTCCGAGACAAAAAAGACCACAAAATCAAAAGCATCAGCTTCAGCTCAAAAGATTAAGCAAGATGCCCCGAAACAGTCAGCAACTCTGAGTCCTAATTGGGGCGAATATTTCGTGTATGATTTCGACGCCAGAGAAAAAGTGAAGCCAATATTAGAATCAGCATTTTATAAATTTACAGAAAAACCAATAAATTTAGAGGATGCGATGGGACGAGTGAAATACGCATTAGTCTCTTTTTTAAGCTCAACCAAGACGGAAAATGCTAAACTTTATTTTACTGTTGTGAAATTTTTAATTGATATTATCGAAAAATTTGACCAGCCTAATATTCTTGATTGGATTTTTGAAAAAATAATTCCAAATATCGAGAGTAAATTCCTATATGAATTAGCTCTTTTAGAACTTGTTGATATTAGTCTTCGGATAAAAAGATATGAAAAAGCTGAAGTGTATATCTTTTATGTGTTAAAAAATATTGATGATTATCCGAAGTCAGAAATGTATAATATCATGAATAGCTTCAAGCAACTCGTCAAAAAGGTACGACATGTTGAAAGATCTCA
>JBHLNT010000074.1:0-19058 GCA_048941265.1 Promethearchaeota archaeon | reverse complement strand
ATAAGGAAAAATATATCAAAATAGGGAAATTTTCAATCGAGTCTTGGTTAACTCCTAAACCTAATATTGAAGATTATCCTCTCTTGGATCCTTTTAAATATCAAGAATATGTAAATAGTGGGGCAGTGAGAACACTTTCTAAAAAGTTAGAGAATTTTGTTATAGGAAAAGTATTACCAGATATACCCTTAATGATTGGGGTGGATCATTCTTTAACTGGGGGGGTTTTGAGTGCTCTTTCGAAGAAGTATGGACCGGAAAATATATTAATAGTAATATTTGACGCTCACTTCGATGCTATTCCTGCTCAAGTCTCGTTAGACTTAGTAAAATATATGCAAGAACATCAAAAGGAAATTCATGTACTTTCTCCTGGATTACTCGACTCTATGGATGTTAATTCTATTATATTAAAAGATAGCTATTCATGTGCTTCTTTCTTGGATTATTTAATTCAAGATGGGACTATATTACCAGAAAATTTGATTGTTTTTGGTTGTCAAGATTATCCTAGCAAGGAATATCGCTCTATAGACGATTCAAGGGTAAAGAAATTTGTAGAGTATTATCAATTCTTTGAGGAGAAGGGCGCAAAAATTATTTCTGGAATAAATGATAAAAATGATATGGTAAAGAAATTAAAAGAATCTTTAGAAGAGTACAAAGTGCCTTATGTTTACATCTCATTTGATGTAGATGTAGGGATATTTAAAGAAATTCTTGCAGCTCGATTTATGAATGTTATAGGTATTGAAAAAGAATTGATTTTGAATGCTGCAAGAGTGATTAAGGCATTCATGGAATTAAAAAAATGTGAATTAATTGGTCTAGATTTTTTAGAAATTGATACGTATATCCTTGGTAGAGAACTTAAAAAATCGGGAAGAATTGATCGAACAGCTGAAGTAATCGATGAATTTTTAGAGATAATAATTTAATTTGTTTTTATTTGTTGTTTTTCTTTTTGTACATCTTAGGATCTTTCTTCTCTAAGGTAAGAAGATCTCCACCATATTGAACCTTTTTTCCCTGATAATAAAGTGTGGTTTTTTCTTCGCATATTTTATCCCACTCATCTAATCCTAGCTTCTGTATCATGATTGAATTATATACTTTTGAATTGTGAGGAGCAAATATCTCAAAATTCACGATCGGCTGGAGCATTTCGCACGGAAAATCTTCACATTCATAACAGAAATCATGTCCTTTGCTTGTCACGCATTCATAAGTTTTGCATAAAGGAAGCTTATAAACTTGTCCCTTTTGCTCTCGACATCCTTTACAATTATAAAATTTCACGCCAGGACATCTTTTACAGTAAATCCCGCAAGGGGCATGCCACTCTTTTAAATCTTCGCTCATAAATAATGCACTATTTGTATTTTATTAATTATTCGCTTAGAGGTTTTAAAACTGTTTTTATTTTGAAATTAAATTATTAAATTTAAATAAATGTTAATATATCCAAAAAGAAATTTATTTATAATAGTCATTAGGAAGTCCTGCTATTCCACTTGGTGTTTGTTCATCAAGATTAAAAATTACCGCTTTTTCTACTCCCATTTTATTAAGTTGTATTACAAATTCTTCTACCGTCATCGTTAATCTTCTAATCTTCGGCAAAAAAGGCTCAACAGCTTTTCTAAGCTCATGTGGACTAAGAGACATTTTCATGTTATAAAGCTCTTCAGCAGTTATACCTAATAATGGAGCAACTCTCGGATCAAATACATCCTTTAAATATCTTGACATTTGAGGAGGCAATGATACCAATAAATCAATAAAAACCTCCTCAGTCGGTACATAACAAAGCGAATCAATTATTTTATATGCCATAACCTTCATTCCTATAACTTCGAAGATTCTTATTATAATATATTTGAGATATAGTTAAAATAGATTTAGAATCTCTAAAAAATATTTTAAATTTACTAAGATAGATTTATAAGAGTAAACTTTTTCAAATAAATCAAACAGATGGTCGATATCAAGTTTATTTATGCTTCTTCAAATCATTGAATACGGGATTAATCGCGATATAATTCTTTTATTACGATTTTTTGCGGTACTTATCATTTTTTTTATGGCATTTCAAGTAATGAAAAAAATAAGGGAAACCAGCATTTTATCAACAACCACCGGTTTTGGAATCTTTCTTATAACCCAAGCGCTTTTTCATTATTTAATGGCATTTCCCCATTTATATCCTGAACTGTTACCTCATTTAATGTATTATATAGTAATTAACGCATTATTTTTATGTGGTATGTATTGCTTTATATTTTTTACAGAGTTAGACGAATATTTACATGGTTCTATTAAAGAAAAAGAAAAAAATGTCTTTCTACTCTCCATTATTACAGGTATAGGAGCACCTTTTTTAGGTTTCCTTGTGTATTTTCATATTATTACTATTGTTTTTGTTTATATTTTTATAGTTGTACCTGTGATAATGGTTACGAAAATATTTTTAAATAAATACAGGTCCTTTGAAATTATAAGACGTTCAAAAATCATAGAGTTGTTTTATATTGGTTTAAGTTTAGTGGGATTTTCAAATTTTTTAATGGTTGATATATTCCTCTACTATTTTGGTATTTGGAATATTTTAGTTATAAACAGCCTCTTAATCATTGTGGGAGGCCTTTTAATGACATGGACGTGGAGTAAATTACCCAGTTTATCCGAACTAGATTGGATGGTAAAGTTGGAGCGCCTTTTAGTAATCCATCTTAAATCATCTAGGTTAATATACCATTATGAGTTCAAATTATCAGAAATTAGCATAGAGGGAGATTTAATAAGCGGAGCATTTGGCGGATTTGACGTTATATTAAGAGAGATTTTATCTAGCAATGGTTATCTTAAAGAAATATCGCACGGAGATAAAAATATAATCTTTTCTCATGGAATATCTACATTATGTATATTAATCACATCAAGCCTTTTTTCCGAATTTAAATATCGGTTAAAGATGTTTCATTTATCATTTGAAAAACTATTCGGAGGAGAGAATCTTGAGGATTGGAATGGTCAATTAAAACCGTTCGGGAAAGCCGATAACCTAATTAGTCAATTCTTTACATAATGAAGGAACATCATTGAAAATCAGAAAATTCTCGATCTAATCCCTTTTAAAATTGATAATTAACTAATCTCTTTGGTTATTATTATGGGTCGCACGGTACCTTCTTTTCGTCCTGCCTTGGAACATGAAATAGAAAGCTGGAAAGATTTTAAAAGGGCACTTCGTCCTCACGAGCAAGACATTTTGAATAAGTTAATGAATTTCGCGCGAATTCATGCTGATGCGGGGAGTTTAAGTGCGAGACCCATGCTTTCTGAAATTCTTTTCATGTCTTTTGCTATTGAGCAGGAGAAGAAAATTGAGATGTTAGAGAGAAAGGTTAAGGAACTGGAAGAAAAAATAAATGGAAAAGAATAGAATTGGATTGTTTCGAACAATTTGATGGCTGGCTTTTAGATGTTTCAACGTGTAGCGATGGAATAATCCTTTGGATAAAAAGGGAGAAAAGGATCTTGGAGATATTTCAAGAATTCTACCCCGAATTTTTTGCTGTTCCAAAGAAGAATATTGGTAGTGATTTGAAGAGATTAAAAAGTATTATCGAGGCGCATCCTAACGTAAAAAAAGTAAGGGTTTGTGAGAAGTTTGTTAGGTTGGAGGATCATAAAAAAACAAAAATTTTTGGTGTGTCTGTATCAAAACCTTCAGAATTCAAAAAGGTCATTAAAGAAATTGACGAAATTGGTCATTTTACGTTGTATAACACTGACTTACCAATCTCTCAGATGTATTTTTATATAAATGATTTATTCCCTATGTCTTTTTGTAGCTTTAAGGTCAAAATTGAAAAAGACAAGCAAGATAAAAGCATCAAAATGAGCTTGATCTCGTTTGAGCTTAAAGATGACAACGAGAAACTGTTTTACGATTTACCTCCTCTTAAGGCTGTATGGCTCGATGTAAAAATCCAGCAGCGGGGACTCAGATCTTATTACAATGATCCGCTTGCTTATGCTGAAATTAGTATTGTTGAAAAAGACAAGCGAAACAACATCCCTCGAGCCGATGGGCTAAGAAGAAGGAAGATTCTTATCGATGAAGCTGATGAAGCAGAGACTTTAAAGGCAATCAGTAAGTTAATCGAAAAACGCGATCCTGACATTATTCTTACACAAGGCGGTGATGAGTTTATTTTCCCCTATCTGGCAGCTCGAGCGTCAGTAAATCATGTATCGAAGGAGTTATATCTTTCTCGAACAAAAACACCGTTAAAGAACTGCATTTTTGAGCTTTCAGGAGGTTCAGATCATTATATGTCCTACGGAATAATTAGACGACGATCAAAAACACAAGTGTATTTTACTGGACGATTCCATTTGGACACAACAACCTACGGGAGCTTGCATTTTAGCGAAGGAAACATTCCTGGAGTGATTGAAGTTGCTCGCATCTCTCGAGTGCCGCTACAAAGATTATGTAGAATTACAATTGGCGGTGCACTTCAATCAATCCAATACTATAACGCCTATAAACTTGATCATCTTATCCCTCCTTTTAAGAAAAGTCCTGAAGGATTTCGGAATGGTATTGATTTAATCAGAGGTGATCGAGGGGGACATATATTCGAGCCATTAATCGGGGTTTTCGATCAAGTAGTCGAACTAGATTTCTCTTCAATGTATCCCTCTTTAATGGCAAATTATAATATTTCTTCAGAAACTATTAATTGCAAATGTTGCAAAGATGATGGAACGGGTATAAAAGTGCCAGGATTAAATTTTCACATATGTTCAAAAAGAGAAGGCATAATTTCAAAGTCGATTAGTTTACCATTGACCAAAAGATTGCAATGCAAGAAACATGTAAGAAGGACTGGGGATCTCAGATATAAATTCACTGACATAGCGCTAAAATGGGTGCTCGTGGTAAGCTTTGGGTATCTAGGATTTAAAAACGCTCGATTCGGAAAAATTGAAGCACATCAAACGGTTTGTGCATTTGCTCGCGAATTCATTATGCGCACAGCAGAGATAGCAGAATTCTATGGATGTCGAATTATTCATGGAATTGTGGATTCGATCTATATTCAAGATACTTTAGGGAGATCTCCCGAAGAATTCGAAAGAGTAACAAAAGAAATTGCCAATCGAATCACCGAGGAAACAAATATTCCTATGAGCTGGGAGGGAAGATTTAATATCATTGTTTTTCTTCCTTCTCAAGCAGAACCTAATGTTCCAGCTCTCAGTCATTATTGGGGCATTAAAGCTGATGGTGAAACGAAGGTAAGAGGAATTGAGGTGCGACGAAGAGATATCCCTAAAATAGTCAAAAAAGCTCAATATGCTTTTATAGATATCTTTAAAAGTGCAACTTCTGTAAAGGAATTCATGGAAACAATACCTAATGCTGTGAAAACCCTTTTCAAATATGCTGATAAAATTGAAAGTGGCAAAATTTCAAAGGATGAACTCACTATTCGTCAACGAATCTCCAGAACTCCTTCGAAATATAAGGTAAACTCCTATCAGGCAGTGGCTGCAAAACAATTAGAACAAGCGGGATTCATGGCGACTCCCGGAAAAAATGTTAGATATATTATTTTGAATGCAGAGGCAGATCCCGATTTTCCAGAGAAGAAAGTAATCCTTTCAGATTGGTATGACAAGAAAAAACATCAGTACGATAAAAAAAAATACATTGAGTTATTAAAAAGGGCGTTTCAAAACATATTCCCATTTGAGTTTCCTGAACTTGAAGAGCGATTGAAGTCTCGTGCTAATCGAAAATCGAGTCAAAAAGACCTTTCATGTTATTTAAGTTGATTCCGAATGGTTTAAGATTTTGATTCAGGTTTTTTTTTTGAATATTCCCTAAAAATTAGGTATTAGAAAATTTTTACCCTCTTGGGATTTATAGTTGAATAAGATAGTATTTTGATCATGTCAAAAGCACTTTCTTATTTTGATTGGGAATTGGATTTTCGTAAAAAGTCTCAATTAAATCACAATTCCGAAATTAAGATAATGAGAATAACAAATAAAAAAGAAGTTAATTCTCTTGGAATTGATGAGAATATATATAAAAATTTTATGAAAAAATGGAAAGAAAAAAATCTTTAACCACATAAATTTATTTTCCTTCATTTAAATCGAATTATTTGTTCCAAATCACTCTAAATAAAGGTTTTTAAATAATAAATTACGATTTAACATTTCCGTAAAAAATCCGTTCTTTTAGTACGAATATTAACTTTGAAAACAAAGTTGTTTATAAACTAATTTTATTATTTTATCAAAAATGTAAATTCGATTTTAAATCAATGTCAAAACCAAATTCTTTTTTTGATTGGCAATTAACTTTCAGAAAAAAGACAGATCAAATTCAAAAGGAAAATTTTAGGAATAAAATAAATAATAACGATGTAAATATCAATTCGCTTGGAATTTCAGATAAATATTTCAAAGATTTTATGAGAAACTGGAAAATTAAAAGTTTTTGATCCTAATTTAAATATATTTTCTAAAATATATAATTTAAAATTTAAAAGAATAGAACTGAGGGAAGATTAACTTGAATATCGCAATTAAAATTGATAAAAACGAGCTTGATTACCAGGTAGTATCGCTCTCTAAGCAAAAGGAAGAATATGACAAATTGCTTTATTATTATAAAAAAACTAAAAAGGGAATTATTGAGTTAAAGCACGATGTTGATGATAAATTATCAAGGATAATAAAATTATACACATTGCTTTAATGAAACTAATATACATACTCAATACTTTTAACCTTACGTAAAATAACAAAAAGTTTATATAAAACTATTATATAATATTTTATAATAATGACTTCGAATACTACTACATCAAATACATTGTTACGCGTTTTAGGCGTATTAGTACTAGTAGTAGTATTATAGATCAAGCAAGCGAATCTAACCTCTTTCTTATAAATTTTTCACGGATTTGTTTGCTTGGCGCGTGTGATTTATTTGAAAGTGGTCATATTCGAGTAATTTGCTGCTGAGAGGTCTAAAATCGATAAAAAATTAAAACAGAAAAGAGGTGTAGAATGACCACCATTCGTGAAGAGGATATTATTAAGCCGGAAATCATTGAAGAGCCATTTGATTATAGTAACTTTTTTGATACTACTAAATTTCCGATATCTGCTGAATGTCATCTTTTTGATAAAGAAATAGCATGGTAATAAATTAGAAATTGTATTTATTTTCCATAGTTTCAAAAAAATATTATTGATTATGTAAATTTTCTAGAATTGGATGGTATATATAAGAATTATTATTTATTTTATTATTCAGATTTATTTATATACCTATTCAGATAATTTAATCAGAAGATTTATATAATTGGTTTAACTTTTAATTTATAACGTTATTTGAACAGCAAATTTAGCTTTATTTTTTAAAAAAATATTAAGTTTTGGTCTATATGGAACTAACAGCCGATTTTTATGAAAAAGAAGAAAAAGAAAAAGATAAACCATTTAATGAGTTTTCTTATATAAATATATTCGATATGTCTGATAATGTGCCAGCAGAAATCGAAATAGAGGAGGAAATTCGAATGGGATTTCTATGGAAAAAATATAAACAAAAATCCAAATAAATGAAAAATTTTCTAACAAGTACTAAATGACTTTTTCTATTCTTATTAATGCTTCTTGTAACCTTTCAATTGGTTGAGTTAAGGCAATTCGTACAAAACCTTCCCCATATTCACCAAAACCTATTCCAGGGGTAAGAACTACTCCTACATCTATTAACTTTTTAACAAATTCCATGCTATTTTTCTCTCCCTCTGGAATTTGCGTCCAAATATAAAAAGTTGCTTGAGGTTTTTCAGTTTTCCATCCCATTTTGTTTAGACCATCGACAAATATATCTCTGCGCTTTTCATAAACTTCCATTGTTTTTGCAACAATCTCAGGTTTCTTCTCTGAAGAATATTCGTTTAAACCCTTCACGACTGCTTTTTGGATAAATATAGGACAACCTGAATCTATTTGAGATTTCACTTTTCTTAATCCATCAATAATTTCTGCGTTTCCTATTGCCCATCCGCACCTAAAGCCTGTCATATTAAACATTTTTGATGCACTATAAATTTCAAGATGATCTTGACTAATTTGCAGTATGCTAGGAGCAATATAATCGCCATAAGTAAATTCAGAATAGGGATTATCGTACACTATAAAAAAGTTATAGTCTTCAGCATAATCTACTGCCTTTTTGAGATAATCCATCGATGCAATAGCCCCAGTAGGATTGTTTGGATAATTTAAATACATAAATTTAGCTTTTTTCAGAAATTTTGTGCTAATAGCTTCTAAATCAGGAAGAAAATTATTTTCTTTTTTTAATGGCATTACGTAAGGATTTCCATCACATAATTTAGTAGCACCATTTTCATATACAGGATACCCCGGATTTGGGCAAAGAACAATATCTCCAGGATTAACAAACGCCCTAGCAATATTGGCCACTCCTTCTTTTCCTCCAAGTACGTTTGTGACTTGTCTGTTTAAATCTAAATTTAGACCATATCTCACTTTACACCATCTAGCCACGGCTTCTCTAAAGAACTCTTCTCCGGCACTAGTTGGATAATTTTGATTTTCAGGAACTTTAACTTGTTCAATAAGCTCATTTAGGATTAATTCTGGAGTTGTCAAATCAGGATCCCCAATACCTAACGGGATTAAATCAATTCCTTGCTTTTTTTTTTCTAATTTTAATTGCTCTATTTCGGCAAATATATATGGTGGCAGCCTACCTATTCTTTCAGCAAATTTTACTCTTATATTCAACACCAATAACAATAATATAAGTTTTAAAAAAGTGTGAGCTTAATCATTAATTAACTTTTAAAAATTTTTTGAATACTAATTTTTTTCCATTTCATAATCCAATCATTCTCTTTCTGTTTGTCAAATTTTTAAATATGTTGAGAGATAATGTTAGTTATAAATAAAAAAATAATGGGTGATAAAATGGAGTTTGAAACTGTTCTTTATGAATCAAAAAAGAAAATTGGATATATAACTTTAAATAGACCAGAAAAACATAATGCTCTGAGTTATCAGTTACTTGATGACATAGACGCCGTTTTTGATCATGCCGAAGCAGATAATAAGGCAAAAGTAATAGTGTTAAAGGGTGCCGGTAAAAGTTTTTGCTCAGGTTTTGATCTTAAGGAATCCTACTATATCATACCACCTGAAGGAGGTTGGAAATATAAAAATTCCTATGAGATACTAAATAAAAAAATTTATGCGAAATATCCACGAATATTCAATTTCCCAAAACCAACTATAGCTCAAATTCATGGTTATTGTACAGATGCGGGATGTTATCTTCAGCTTCTATGCGATATCTCTGTAGCGGCAGAAGATGCTATATTAGGACACCCTGCCCAGTTATGGGGCGGGGCTCAAAGCATGCCTCTTTGGCAACTTTATTTAGGTGTCAAAAAAGCACGTTACCTTTTAATGAGTGGTAGAAGAATAAATGGAAAAGAAGCTGAACAAATAGGACTTGTGAGTATAAGTGTTCCTCGAGATAAACTTGAAGAAGAAGTTAACAAACTGGCTACTGAGATTGCCGCGATACCTGCTGAAGGAGCTCTTCATAATAAAATTTGCCTCAACACTGACCTTAAAATTAGGGGTATAGATGCATTATTTGACTATTACGGTCAGATGAATCGATTCTGGAGATTTAAACCTTAATGATGTGCAACTAGAACTATTTAATCCACGTTTTATAGAGATTCAAAAGCTTTCAAAAATTTTTTGCATTAAAGAATTATTTCCACTCGAAACCACATTTACCGCACGTAAACTTCAAACCATAGACATTGGGATTTTCCATAATAATATTCTCTCTATCTATTACTTCACGAATCATTTTACGATTGTTATTTCCACAATTGGGGCAAGTTCGTCTAATTGTTTTTTGAATTTCTTTAATGATTTTCTTCATTTTTAAGGGACGAGGTTCGATAACATCTTTTAGAGGTTGTTTATCATCTTGGAGTTTCACGGCAGTAATGGTTTCAATTTTTTCCTCTTGGAAATCAATATTTTTTAAATAGTTAAAAATTAGTTGATCAATTGTTTGATTTTTATCAGTATGCTCTACTAATGAATTTTCAATTCCTTTCCATGCGATTAAATCATCATAATCTAAATAATGAACTTCACCTAATTTAAGCTTAGGATAATAGGATTTTCGTGCTGTAAGAATAAAATGAGAATAATCATTGATAAGAGATATTGGATTAGATTTAATCTCTTTTAAAATTTCCATACGAAATTCACCTTTGTGAGTGGTAACCCATTTTTTAACATCTGCTACATTTTTTAATAATTCTTCATTTTCCTTTAATTCCGCAACTTTTTGCTTGTTTTCAATCAATCCGTATACTATAAATGGGGCATTTTCATCAGTTTTTTCTATAAAAATGTCCATCATATCTGCAAGTTTATTAAAATTCTCATAAATTTCCTCATCTATCATAATAAAAAATATTCCTGCAGTGGCTCCAATAAATAAAGCCTTATTAGCTTCAATTTGATTGTAATCACCAGTTTTATCGATTGTTTTCCAAGCAAATGAAGTTTTCCATTTGATTATATCAAAATTTTCTTCCCTATACACTAATGAAAAATTCCAAACATAACTCTCTTGGGGAAGGTGGTGGATAATACCTTTCGGAAATAAAGCCTTTTGATTTTGTTCAATATCCTTTTCAGTAGGTATTTCATCTGATACATAATATTCAACATGCGCTAAATTTCTTAAATCATTAAGCATTACTCCAGGGGGGGAATCCCCTATAACAATTTGATATTCAATATATCTCATAGTATCTCAAACTAATATTTTTTTGAACGGTTAAATTAAATTGAACCATTATAATAGCATCTTTTTAATATTAATCCTAGAAAATATATTTTTTTACTTAATATAGTTAATAATTTATAAGGAAAAAGAGAAAAAAAAAGATTTAGATATTAAGTTTTTATTTAAAGACCCATTTCCTTGATTTTTTCTTGATTGGCTTTTACTTTTTCTGGAACTAGGTCATACCCTTTCCATAAGAGGAAAACAGATACAATCATAAAAAGCATCGGGATTAACCCAAAATGGATATGAATTCCGATTATTGCGAGAGTAGTTTGAGCTTCTGGTTTAGCTCCTTCTTTAAATCCTGTGAGTGTATGAACTATTGCAATGGAAAGAGCAGAAAAGAGAAAAGAAAGGCGCCCAAAGAATTGCTGAAATCCATTATATACACCTTCTTCGCGTTTACCTGTTCTTACTACGGACTCATCAATCACATCAGCTAAAACAGGTGCTAACATTACCCAATAACCTCCGAAACATAAACCCCATAGAAACATTGCGATAATAATGGCAATATAATTATCTAGGAATATCAATGGAGCTGTAGCTATCACCATCAATGCTCCAGCGGTCATTATTATTTTTCTATTGTCATTTGTCTTATTTGCTAAATATATCCAGATAGGAATAGAAATAACTGCTCCTACAAGAAGTGCTAACATTATAAAAATCATGGAAGTTGCCGGCAATCTTAAAATAAATCGTATAACATAAGAAACAGATGTTTGCATAAGCGTTGTAGTAGTTTGATAACAAAGGTATGCAAGGATAAAGTACACAAAGGATTTTTGTTTCATGGCAACTCTTAAGGACTTAAAAAATGACTCTTCTTCTACTTTCCTTGTTTCAAATGTTGTGAGGTAGCGTTCGACAATTACTTTTTCATCACGGCAACCAGGAATAGAGAGCGCTAAAATAATGAGAGCAATAATAATCATCATACCCGCTTGGATAATATACGAAGTGGTGTTTCCAAATTCAATAAAAAGCGGTGGTACAATTCCTCCAGTGACAATGCCCAAAATTCCTATTGGGGTAGCGATCGCGTTAACCTTCCTGCGTTCTTCTACTGAACGGAACTTATCAGGGAAAAGAGCGGCAAAATTCACAAAAAATATTGAAGCAAATAAATCATAAAGACAAGTAGCAGCAACGAGCCATGAAAATATGATCCAAGCTCCTGATTTTGGATTGACATTAGGTGGAATGAAGATGAGAATATAACTAAAGATCCAGCAAGTTCCTCCGAGCATTATCCATGGAAATCTTCTACCCAATTTCCTTGTAAATTTGAATGGACGATCAGTTAAATATCCCACTAGAGGGTCATTAATCGCATTCCATATAGCAAAGATGATAAAGCCAAGTCCAACATACCAGACGTTTAAACCAATCTCTGTCTCATAAAAAAAGAAACCAAAAGCCATAAATGCCATATTGAAAAATTCATTCAATGCTTTAGCACATCCATAGGATGCCATACTACTTTTTGAATGTACAATATTCTCCATATTAAATACCTAAAATATTTTTTAAAAAATCGAATTTGTTTTTTAAATATTAGATGTATGTATTTTTAAACTTAATTTACTTTTGGTTTTTCAAGTCCGACTGAATTCTATTATTTTCTTACTAAACTCTTACATAAGATAATTAAATTATGCTTATTTTATTATGGCAACAATTTTAATTTCGAAAATTACTAAATAAAGGATAAAAAATGTCTGAGGAGCAATTATGGTATAAAGCAGCAAGAACTGTTGCTAAAGCAGGTCAAATGCCAATGCCAATTAATGAGAATCTTATTGAATTATTACAAATAATAATGACAGAACCACAAGCTCAATTTATTATTAAAGTATTTAATAGAAAACCAAGCTTAAGCATTGATCAAGTAAAAGAAAAGATTGATTTGGATGATACTTCCTTAAATACGATGTTAAATGATTTAATGGATGGTGGAATTGTAGTTGGTACAACTAGTAGAAGAACAGGGATAAAAGTTTATCGCCTTCTTGGTCCTTTCCCTGGAATGTTTGAATATACATTAAATAGGGGAGAAACAGGAGAGAAACAAAAAAAATTAGCAAAAGCGTTCGACAAATTATTTAGAGGAATGAGTGAGGTGACACAGAAAAACTATGAAACTGTTGTGAAAGGATTTAAAAATTTTCCACCTGTAACTCGAATTGTCCCTGTTGAAGAGAAAATTGAAGAACTTCCAGAAGAACAAATCCTTCCATATGAAGAAGTGTCAAAAATCATAGATAAATATGAAGATATTGCTTATACTCATTGTTATTGTCGACATGAAAAAGATCTTTTAGATGATCCATGTAAAATCACGCAAGAAAGGACAAACTGCCTATTATTTGGTAAAAGTGCACAGTTTGTAATTGAGCATAAATTTGGAGAACCCATCGGCAAAGATGAAGCAAAAAGGATTTTAAAATTATCTGAAGATGAGGGACTTGTACATAAGGCGTTTCATGTACATTTAAAACCAGAATTAGAAGAAGAAGCAATCTGTAATTGTTGTAAATGTTGTTGCGGTATTTTTCAAATGTACTATGGAGGGATCTCACCATATCATTGTTATACCAGTTATTTAGCACAAGTAAATGATTCAGAATGTATAGGTTGCGGAACCTGTGTTGAAAAATGTCCCATGGAAGCAATAGATTTAGAAGATACCATTGCTGTTGTCGATATAAATAAATGTATTGGATGTGGGGTGTGTGCTCATCATTGTCCTGAGAGTGCTATTAATTTAAAGAGAACTGGAAATAGAGAAGTATATGTTCCACCCCCGAAAATCACGACGAATTAAATCTCTTTCTTTTTTATAAGCTTATAAAGGATTGTCAAAATTATTGAGTTCTATGAAAAATATTTCAACGATTCTAAATGAGAAATATCTAATTTCTTAAAGAATAAGTTATAAATATCAGAGAGCAATATTAATTATATCTAAGATTGATTATTATTGTACAATTAGATATGAGGAGTGTAAAACCAAAAAGCCCATTATCATCAAAAAGTTAATGGTCTCCTCGAAACTTTTGTCCCCAATTGGTGAGGTATAATTTGGTTCAAATAACGGAAGATAATAAAATATATATAAAAATCCTCTACTGGGGGATGCATAGTTCTGGAAAGACAACCATAGTTGATACCCTGTATCGATTAACAAAAGAACAAAACAAGGATGTTATTCCAGTGGGGACTCTAACAAAGATTGAGAGAGCAAGCGGAGCTACTCTATATTTTGACAGAGGTGTTTTTCAATCTAAAAAACAAAGACAAGTTTTTTATCACATTTGGACAGTTGCCGGGCAAAGTAGCTTTTCCGCTTTAAGAGAGAAAATCTTTCTTGGAACGGATGGAGTTATTTTAGTTGTTGATTCCCAGACTAAATTTTTTGAAGATAACATTGAAGCATTAAAAGAATTAAAAAATATCGCAAAAGGTAAATTAATAAAAGAACTCCCTTTGATTGTGATGTTGAATAAACAAGATCTCAAAGATGTTATCGGGGAGGCAGAATTTTTACAAGTCCTTAAAGATGAGGGACTTTGGTTTGAACTTGGTAATGAATTACATAATTATAATCCTATAATTTATGAGACTTGTGCTCTATATGATATGAGAAAAAACGTTTATCGAAGTTTTACTGAATGCGGAAGACAATTAATCAATAGAATTATTCCTCCCAAAAATGCGTGATATTAGCTCGTTCTATTAATTTTTTTACTCATTGCTTAGATTTATTTAAACAAATTTACTAAAAAATTGCTTGACATTAATTAATTTATTAGATTTTAAGTCCATTATATATCTATCACATATTATTTTCGCTAATAAAGCATTATCAGATTCACGATAAATATCATGAAAAAAAGAAATCGATGTTTCTCCAATATTTTTTATATGTGTTTTTACGATTACATGATCTCCAAATTCAGCAGATATTTCATATTCTATATTAACTTTTTTGACAGGAAATACAATTCCACTTTTAAGTAGGTTTTCAGCGGCTAGAGGATCTTGTATATTATTCATAAAACTTATAAAACCATCATCAAAATATTCCAAATATTTTTTGAAATGGACTACTCCCATAGCGTCTATATCATTAAATCTTACTTTTAATTCAATGGAATCCTCAACATTGAGTAATTCTTTTAAAAGACCATCTTCCATTTTGATCAATTATAAATAATATTTTTAATTCAAACCATAGTATTGAAAAATCTATGGATTTTATGAATTTATTCCTATTTATATAGGCATTAGATTCGTAAAAATTTTTTATTCTATCTATAATCTGTTAAATTATAAATATAAATTTTCACAAAATTACATTAAAAGAAATAAGAAAAGTGTGAATGTTCATTGAATAAAAAAGACATCCTAAGCATTATTAAAAACTTGGCATCCGCTAGAGCTCCCTCGGGAATGGAAAAAGCTCGCGGAGAATTATTCAAAAGTGAAGTTGAAAAACTCCTAATGGATAAAGAAATCCCTGTAAAAACTGATAACTTGGGAAATTATTATGTTCGATTTAAGGGCACTACTGGAAAAAAAGCACTAGCTATATTATCTCACATTGATGAAATTGGAGGGACTGTAAGAAGAATTAAGAAAAAAGGAACCTTAGAATTTTCAAAACGAGGTGGCTACGAGGGAAGATGGCTCGTTTCACAAAAAATTCAGATTTTAAATAAAGAAGGGGTATGGATTAATGGAGTAATTGCTGGTAGGTCAACTCACTCAACTCCTAGTAAATTAAAAGGTAAGGAATTAATTGATCCTCTTGAATTGGAAGTTTATATTGGCGCAAACAATAAAGAAGAAGTGTTAAATGAGTATAAGATACATATAGGTGCCCCTATAATATTCTCCGGGGAATTTGGATTGCTAAATCCTGAAATTAATGATGATATCATTGCTGGATATTCGATGGATAATTTAGCCGCCTTAACTTGTAATATCGTATTAGCAGAAAAAATTGTAAGAAATCTAGGAAATGAGTTCGGGACTATTAAAGTGCCCTATGATGTCTATATTGTTGCCACGACAAGGGAGGAAATTGGAACCGAAGGTGCCTTGTTTTTTGTTAAAAACAATCCCATTGACAAAGTAATTGGTATTGATATCGGGTTAGTAGCAGAACCGAAAAGCGTGAATTCAGATATTAAATTGAATGACGGACCGGTCATTGTGTGGCAAGATAGCCTTGGAAAAGGAATCTATGATTATGAATTTTGTAAAGATTTGGCTAATGTTGCAGAAAAAAATAAGATCGTATTTCAAAATGGTGTATTTGAAAGTTATGGTTCTGATGCTGGAAAAACACAGAAATGGTTAGGAATTCCCTCGGCTCTAATCGGAATTCCTGTTAAATTCAGTCATAATGTACCGGAAATTAGTACTCTTAGTGGTATAGAAGCCGCTGCTGAATTGATTTATCAGTATATTAGAAGTCTTAAGAAATAACTAAAGAAACTTTAAACCTGAATTATTTCTAATATAAATCGCTAAAATGAAAATTAAAACATTGTCAAAAAAATTCAAAAAATGAGAAAAAAAGAATATCTGTTTTTTACCAAAATCTTTCTTCTGAAATATTACTCTTTCTTTTCTTATTTACGACTATTACAACTCCAATTATTATTTCAATAATAATTGCCCATGTTGCATATAATCCAAGATTATCTAATAAAAATTCTACGAATTCGTTAGCTGCAGCAATCACTTCTTCATTCTCTTCTACAATCTTACTTTTTGCTTCTCTTTGAGCAAATACACATTTTTTATAACAAATTGGATATTTATCTTGAGCTCCTGCTTTACCTGGGATATCATAGGGCCAATCTCCAATATTATCCCCATTCGCATCACATTTAGGATAGTCATCCCAGTAATTCCCAATTTGTCCATTATCCCACTGGTTGTTTGTACCATTATCTATAGCGTTTATTCCATTATTTGTGAAATTGTTTTTATAAACAGTATTCCAGTTAGTTGTATCATTGAAATCTATGCCTCTAATTGTATTATTCACAATGCCATTATCATGAAAAGTATTATTTCTGCTTTGACCAATGACATAAATTCCATCCTCTTTATTATTTGTTATATAATTATCTGATATAGTGATATTAACTGAATTATCAAGTATCAACCCTGAACCATTATTATATGATAATTTATTATTGGTAATTGTTCCATTGTTAGCATTTTTTAAATAAATCCCTGCTGTGCTAAATTGTCCCGTACTTGAGTTGTAAATCGTACAATTATTAATAATGAAAAATTCACTAGAATCTTCAATTAATATGCCAATTCCGTATTTTCCAGCATTAATTGTAATATTTTCAATTACGTGTGGATCATTCCATGTTCCTGTCTTATTTTGAATCCAATCGAACTCTATTGCTGACCAATTATCATTCTTAATATGGATAAAATTAACCTCTTCTTCATCCCAAAAATCAGATAATGTAGGATTTTTTAGATCTTCAGTTATATTCAAAAAACCCACTTCTTCCTTTTCATCAATTATAGGATTAGAATTGATTTGGTTAATTGTAAATATTACTAGAACCAAAATAAAAATTGCTAAAAACAGTTTTCCATTGTTTTCACTCTTATAATAACTCATTTCATTGAAATCCTATGAATATCAAATGTGTAATTTTGATAATTTTTCAAATAGTTATTATTTAAAATTAGATCAATTAGTCTTTAAGGAGTTTCTTATATAGTATATATATTTTATATATTTACCATATTAAATGAAATAGATAATCAACCGATCTGTCAACATAATAATATTTTAAATTCTTATATTTAACCAAATAAGAAAAAGTGTTAAATATTGAAATAATAAATTTTTTTTAAAAAAAGTTAGCAAACCTTTTCTAATTTCTCTATCAAACTATTAATGATAATTTCTGAGATATCAGAAGCATATTCGCCTGTCCTTCTAATACTTTCAACAATATAACTGATTGCTATGGATGATTCCATGTTAAAATTCTCAGTTTTTGCGGGAATAACTTCACACATTTTTATCAAATCTTTAACTAAATCAATATTACTATTTGCTAATTGAATATCTTTTTGTAACCAAGCATCTAAGCTCTTATTAAGTAAATCTAAGGAAAATTCGCTAGCTTTTGAAATTTCATTGACAAGAGTTTGATTAATATCCTCGTCAATTATTTCTGCCACATTCCTAGCAATTTTTACTGCATGGTCTCCAATCCGTTCTAAAAATTTGCTAAAGATTTGAAATTGATTAGCCTCTTGTAAAGTTACTCCCATTTTCTGACATAAAATAATATCTTTCAATACAATATGAGACTGTCTACCAATTAACCAATGCAATCTATCGATCTCATCGTCTCTTTTTACAATTTCTTCAGCTAAATCCTTATTTTTCGTCTTCAAAGCTTCAATGGCATCTTCATGCATCGACTCCGCAAGGATATACATTCGCCTTATTGTTTTTTCAAAAGGCATCTCTTTTGGATTAAGTAAATCTTTAATCACAATGATTTGATTAGACTCTTCTATAATTTCAGGACCAATCGCAATTTGAGTAAAATTATTCACACAATCCCGTATAAAAGTTTCAAATCTTTTACTGGATTTTATAATTATTCTTGAATATCCCATTATATATGCTCCAATTAAAATACGGAATAGAAAGTCATAACCTTCGATGTCATCAACACTTATTTCTTTTGCTTTTAAAATTTCTTCTGAATTTGGATTAGGAGTGATTAATAAATTTCCATCCGGTTGGGAAATTATCCCTAATGTATATCCATTTTTATTAAAAACTTCATGAATATTATGCGATTTAATCCAATCTATTGGGAGGCTAACAATATAAGATGAGCCTCCCGTTTTTTGTACCTTTCTTGTCTCGATATGAAACAAATAAAACCTCCTCTTTGATCTAGTCTTAATTTAAGATATTATATTCTATTATTCTTTTATTAAATGGGATCGTTATATATTATATATTTTATCTATATATTTTATTAGATCTATATAGTTTATATAGTCAACAAAAATAATGATT
>JBHLNT010000073.1:0-19141 GCA_048941265.1 Promethearchaeota archaeon | reverse complement strand
ATATGGATTCATGTTTAATTTTAATATTTATCTTTTTAATTATAGAAATACTTTAAAAAAAGTATAATACGATTTATTCTTAATAAGAAAATATTTCATTATCATAGCAGAAAGAAAATTCAATAAACTTTACTATGATATTAGAAAAAACAGTTGAACTTGTGAGAAGTATATACAAATATCATAAAATAATCCCTCCAAAAGTCAATAGAGTGGTATTAGGTTTAGGTTATACAGGAGTGGAACTTTATGCTCTCTCATATAGCCCTTTTTTGGGGTTGGCCTATACATTACATAGTGAAATTAAGAGTAATATCTTTACAAAGCTTAATTTAGCAGGAAACCTTACGAATAGACCTCTATCTGAACTATTAGATTGAACCTGTAGACCTCCAAGTTTACAAAAAATAATTGGTATTGCAACTTTAAATGCAATGTCTCAACATATTCTCGAAATAATCAATCCTTACCGAAAACTTGAAGAAGATTTGATGGATCTTCTTGAGATTAATAAAAATTCGAAAATCATTTTTATCGGTGAGATTAAACCCTTAATTCGAAAGATAGGCAAAATTTCTGACTCCATAATCATTGTAGATAACAGCATTTCAGAACTTGCATCATTTAAAAGATTTAAAATTGCCTCTGATATAAATCAGTTAAAAGAAGAAGAATTAGCAACAAACGTCTTGTTTTGCACAGGAACAGCATTAATTAACAATACAATGGAGGAAGTATTAGAAAAGTTCAAGAGAAAAGCCCAACAAATCATAGTTATAGGACCAACAGCAAGTATGTTCCCAGACATATTGTTTGACCAGGGAGTTGACATTGTTTCGGGAATGAAAATCTTAGACAGTGACTCTACAATAAAAGTCTTACAAGAAGGAGGAGGGACAAAGATCTTTAAACAATATGGACTGAAGTACAGCCTAATAAAAGAATGATGAAAATCATACTTATTAATGAAAATTTAACTGAAAACGATATAAGAATTAGATCTAATAAAAAGAGGGGCTTTAAGTAAGTGTAGTTAAAATTCTGCTGAATAATTAAGATAACGTTTAAATATACTTATTCAATAGATTAAACATATTAAGATTTTAATTACAATAGTTAGATTAAAATTGAATTCAAAAGCGAAAAGAAAGATATTATTAATCACGTCGGGAATCTCCCTTATCTTGTTAAATGTATTTTCTTACCTTCCTGGAACTGATAAAGAGTATACTAATATAAATGGCAGTGTTAGTGAAGAAATAGATTTAAAAAGTTCGAAATCATGGAATAATTTTACTACTATATATATCTTAAACGACAATTGGACTAATGCTGTAAGTTTGGGGTGGATAAATGGTAATGGATATGCAAATGATCCTTACATTCTTGAAAATATGACAATTAATGCACAGGGATCTGGTAGTGGAATAATAATCGAAAACTGTTCTGATTATTTTGTGATAGATAATTGTACAGTATTTAATTCTGGAAGTAAAAGTTCTGATTCAGGAATTAAATTAATTAACGTTAATAATGGAACCTTAGTTAATAATAATTGTACAGACAACCTTATTGGGATTTATTTAAACAAATGTAACAATATTACTATTACAGATAATGATGTAAATGAGAATACTGCCAATGGAATTATACTAAGATATAGTAATTTTACATTGATTTCAGGGAATAATCTAACAAAAAATGGAGATAATGGTCTTTATCTAGATTTTAGCGATAATAATACAATTATTGGGAATAATGCTACTGATAATGGTGAAAACGGTTTAATTTGTGAAAATTCTGCAAACAACACTATTGTGGGAAATTTTTTCGAAGGAAGCAATTATGGAATACGATTGGAACATTGTTTTAATGATAATATCACTGCTAATGACGCTAATAATAATATTAAAGATGGGATATTTTTAGAATTAAGCAATTTTACTCATATATCTGGAAATAATGCAAGTGAGAATCTTATTTATGGTATTTTTTTAAAGAATTGCCAAAATATAACGATTACAAATAATAATATGAGTAAATGTGGATTATTCGTATCTATTGCTATATTTCAAGAAATATTTTCACATGAGATCGATGATACTAATTTCATTAATGGAAGACAATTATACTTTTATAAAAATGAAATAGATTTAGGTGGTAACAATTTTACTGATGCTGGGCAAATAATATTAGTTAATTGTACCGATTCATTAATAACAAATACAAAGACTACTCACGGATCAGTAGGTATATCATTGTTTTATAGTAATAACAATACTCTGTCTCACAATAATGCTTCTTATAATACTAAATATGGTATTTATTTATTTAAAAGCGATAACACTACAATTTCATCAAATAATATCACGAATAACGGTGATTACGGTATATATATTATTGATGGTATTGAGAACAATGTTTCGAATAATAAAGTAGAACATAATTCTTATGGAGTATATTTAAATACTGATAAGAATAGCTATGTTAATCATAACACTTTTGCCATTAATAGTTATTACGGATTAATAATATATAATAGCACAGGCACCAAAGTTTCCAGTAATATAATATCTTATAGTAGAGAAGGAATGTATATATGGGATTGCGGAACTATGACTATTAATGGAAATATCGTAACAAGCTGTACTTATTATGGTATAAACATTTATCAGTGTGATTTTTCAACAATATCAAGTAATACTGCTAGCAATAACAGATATGTAGGTTTAAAATTCAATTCTGGTCAAATTAGTATAATTTCGGGTAATATTGTATTAAATAATGAATTTAATGGAATTTATATATCTAAAATAGACGCGTCTACGATTTCATACAACACCGCTGAAGATAATGGAGATAATGGAATCTACTTGTCTTCCAGCGATGATAATATAATTTCAAAAAACAAGGCAAATGATAATGATAATAATGGAATATATTTCACTGGCTGCGATAATAATGATATTAACGACAATGAAGCAAAAAATAATGATAATAATGGAATATATTTATCAACTAGCGATGAAAATACTTTAGAAGGAAACGAAGCAAATAAGAATGGCGAAGATGGTTTTTATCTACGCTTTAGTAATGAAAATACATTAAAAGACAATGAAGCAAATAAGAACGAGGAAAGTGGAATACATTTATTTTTAAGCGATGATAATACAATTAAAAATAACGAGGCGAATTATAATTATTATGGTATTCACTTGCATATGAGCGATAATAACGTAATTAAAGGAAATAAGTTCATTTGTAATGTACAGGGAATTTACGAAGAGGACTGCGAAGGAAATACCTTCGAAAATAATGTTGTTGAAGATTGTCCTGAAACATCTTCTCTAATAACCATAATCATTGTAATTATTATCATTGGTATTTCTGCTCCAATCATAATTATTGGATTAATTAAATACAAAAATAAGAGAAAGGCGCGAATTCTCGAAGAAATGCGCAAGGAAGCGTTAGAGAATAGCAAAGATTAGAGATCTTAAATTAATTTAATTTTTTTCTAAATCTTAATTATTAAATCGAATAATTGCAAATCCTAAAATATTAGTGTAGAATTTAGCTATGTTTCTTTTTTTCATTTCATTTTTTAAATCATCATATTCAAATGAAAGATCATCTAACTTCTTTTTAATTCCAATGATATCTTCGTCTAAAAATTTTATTTCTTCTTCCAACTTCTTTATGTTACTCAACTTTGCACTCTTTTTAGTTTTATCTTTTTCATTTTCGATATTTTTTTTCTGTTTTTCACTTGGTCTTTGGTTTAATTTTCTTTCTAACTTCTGTTTTAAAGAATTGAGTTTAAGATTTAGTACATTTTTTTTATAAGAATAAATTTTATTTTTTTTATCTTGCTCTAAATTGAAAACCTTATCGTTAAGTTTTCTAATTTCTTCTTTCCATAGGGAAGTTTTCCTCTTTGCTAATGATTTAGCATTTTCTCTTAATTTATCTATAAAATTTTGATTTATATTAATATTATGAGGGATTTTTTGGTCAAAATTAAAAATTTTCCCAAAGTTTTCAATATTTAATAAATATTCTGCAATATCTTCCAAATGATTTCCCTTATCATCAATAACTACAGCAGAAATCTGAGTTTCAATAATATACCCTTGAAACTTTATTTCAAATAGGAATAGATATAATTCCTGATATTGAATGGTATTGGGACTAATTGCATCTAATAACTCCTTTCTTTTCAGATTTAAAACTGTAATTGTACCCCTTAATGAATAGGCTCTACAATATTCCAATAAGTAGTCAATTAGGGGATGACCTAATGCAAAAAATTCTATTTCCTCCCTTTCTCTTGCCAATTCTAAGTTAAATGTTCCGACATATGCTTTTGAAAATTGATAATATGGATTTGAAAGTAGAGTATCGTATAATATAATTTTCACTAGAGGCAATTTGCCTCTGTCTTCATTTTCCTCATGGTCTAAGATTTCTAAATGCCCATATATATGATGCTCTAAATTAAAAAAATATGTGATCAGAAGAAATAATTCACTATGGCTTAGTTTGACTTCTTCACATGATGCTAAAGATGTAATTAATCCATCCATCTGAAACGATTTTTTATCAATTAATAAATCGTCTAATTGCATTTCAATTTCTTTCGCTTTCTGAATTTCTTCATCAAGCGTTCTATTAAATTCATTTAGTTTTTTTCGCTTTTGTGTTTCCTGTGAAAAGATCAATTCTTTAAAATCCTTTTCGATTTTTCCCAATATTGGTTCCAACAGTCCAATTGATTCCTCAAATAAATTTATTCTTTTATCTAATGCAAATAGAATATCAGTTTCAATAGTACCTTCCATAAAGAAATTATAGATATATATTTCCTGAGATTCTTGTCCAATTCTATCAAGTCTCCCAATTCTCTGTTCTAATTTCATTGGATTCCAAGGCAAATCATAATTTACTAAAATTCTACAGAATTGGAAGTTTCTGCCTTCACCGCCAATTTCCGTCGAGATTAGAATAGAAAATTTTGAATTTGTGCGAAATCTCTCTACTGCTTCATCTTTTTCTATTTTATTCATTCCACCATAAAAAACTTCAATAACATAATTATTGTTTTGATTCTCTAAGAGATCTTTTAAATGAAATAGAGTATCTACAAACTGAGTAAAAACAATCACTTTTTCATGAGAATTTTGACCATATACTTGAGACAGAAGCTCTATGAATTTATCCGATTTAGAATCATATGGTACATTCTTTAATTTTACATAAAATTCTTTTAAAATCTTTTCTTGATTAATTAGATCTAATACTCGCTTATTTTTATCCTGCCTTAATAGATCATTAAAAATTTCATCATTTTCTGCATCAATATACTGTTCTTCATATACAGCTTCATAATACTCCGGATCATCTTCTTTTATAAATTCTAATTCAATTGAAATATCTTTCAAACGATTGATATGTTCTAATCGACGTTCAATACTTTTTAAAATAGCATATTTTGAGCTTGTTAATAACTTTTGGAGTGTTGTTATGACGAAACCAATCCCTATATTTCCTTCGCTTATTGAAGCATTATAAACCTTAGCCAAATAATTCCGAATTTCTATATAAACTTCTAATTCCTGCTTAGTCGGATACACCATTATCGTTTTAACGATCCTTTTATTTAAAAATTCTTTAGAAAATACATTTTTTTTCCGATTCCGAATTAGAAATTTAGAGATTGTATGATCGGCTTCAATTTTTTCGAGTAATTTTGTTTTAAAATTAAGATTTTTTATTTTTTCAAGAATTTGTTCATTAGCTTCTTTTTTATTTACGTACTTTAGGTCTCTAAGGAGTTTGATTGTATTTTTAATTTCAAACATATTTAATTTATCAATATCGTTTATATTGGATATCAATAAGTTAATGAATGGCATATTTTTTCTAAAATGCTCAAAATCGCTGAAATTATCAAAAGCTTCAGGGTGAATTAAATCAATCAATGAAAATAATTCAAAAGAATGAAGTTGAAGGGGAGTAGCTGTTAAAAGTAGCAGTGATTCTGTACTTTGACTTAATTTTCTTGCTAATTTGAAATTTAATGTTTCGCGATAGCTTCCTGTTGCTGCATTAGTTAAATATCTCCTAAGATGGTGAGCTTCATCAAAAATAATAATATCCCATGAAATTTGTGATAATAATTCGATATATTTTGGATTTCTGGCAAATTGAAGTGAACAAATAATTAAGTTATCATAATAAAATGGATTTTGCAATAATTCCAAAAGTCCATGTCCTCCTCTTTTTAGTTCTTTTATTTTTTTTCCATCATATATCGTAAATTTAATATTAAATTTGTTTTCAAGTTCAAATTGCCATTGTCTAATCAGCGTAGCAGGTACTATAATAAGTATTCGTTCGGCTAAATTCCTTGCCATCATCTCTTTTATATATATCCCCGCCTCAATTGTTTTTCCAAGCCCAACTTCATCTGCTAAAATTACTCTTGGGAAATATTCTTCTGACAATCGATGAGCAACATTTATTTGATGCGGCATTAGAGCTAATCTGGAGTTTGTTATACACTTGATTTGGTAGGATGTATAATAGGAATAGAATAAATTTGCCCAGTATTTAATCAAAAAATTTTTAGGAGGATCGGTTTTATGTTTCGAGATTATTCTCTTTGCACTTGGTTCATATTTCGATATAATTTCAGTTTCATTTATTTGTTCTAATTTCCCATTTGGAAATAAGATTTCATATGAGATTTTTCCGTCTTTTGTTAAGAAATCTTGAGTATTTACTACACCCACTCCTTTTTTAGTTAATATTTGTTCATTAACGTCGAAGATATAATGAATAAGGTCAATGGGATGGATCGTTTTTATTATAGTATTTTTAAAAAGGACTTTATATTTAGTTATAAGATACGTATCTTCATTATCTAATGATTTTGAAGCAGGTATCTCTAGTCTCTTTATTATACGTCCTATTTCAAAATTAGGATTCAATCGATAGATAATTAAATTACCCTCATTGAATTTTTGCCCTTGGCAATAAATATTAAAACATTTAGAATATCTTGATTCTAAATTATTTCCACAGAAAGGACAATTGTAATTATTTTCGTTAATTTTTACAACCAAATGCGACTTTTTTATTTTTTAAAAATTCAATTGAAAGTTTAACTTTTATGATTAGAAAATAAAAGTTTTTTCATGATTTCAAAAGAAAAGAGAATAAAAAAAAGATGTTAAGTAATTTAACTTAGTTTTTTATAATATTATAGCTTTAGTTCTTTAAGTTTTTCTATATTAAGTTCTAATTGCTCTGGCGTGATTTGATAAAGTCTCCAGAAAACGAAAATACCAACTCCACAGATAATCATAGGAAAAACTGAAAGTTGAAATCTAAGACCCATTAATTCATATGGATCAGTGGAGCCTGAATGATATCCAAAAGTTATTTGAACAATCCAAAAAACTATGGCACGAATAGCAAGACCTATTCTTGAAAAAAACAACCATACTCCTTTATATAGCCCTTCTCTTCGTTTACCAGTTTCTATAGTAGCATTGTCAATCACAGAGGAAAAAAGAGGCATTGTCATAGTAATTATTGCGGCATCGACAAAACCCGCAATTGTAAAAATTATTATAACGAAAATTAAACCTTCAGGACCAACGGGTATAAAAAGAAATGGTATTCCCATACAAGCCAAAAGTATTGCCCCTATTAACGTCACCCGCTTTATACCTAATTTAAAGGAAACTTTATACCAAAACGGTGCTCCTATAATGGCAGCAAAGATGTAAAAAAGCACAACTAATTCACCGATTTTTGATAACTGTAGAATGTCTTGCACAAGAAACGGTATTGAAGCCATCACAAGACCCATAGTAGAAGTATACACCACAAATAAAATCATATATCCGACAAAATGTTTATCTTTTAAAGCTGATTTTAAACCCTTGAAAAAAGGTTCCGTTAAAATTTTATCGACACGAGAACGTCGTTGTCTCATTTCTTGATCTTCTCGTACTCCAGGTATCATCAAAATCAAGAATACAAAAGCGACTAATGAAATTATAATTGCTTGAATCCTCCATCCAAGATCTTGTCCGTAAAATTCAATAGTAAGCACTGGTATTAAAACTCCAAGTAAAATTCCAATGGTTTCGAGTATAGTAGTAATCATACCTCCCCATTTTCGATCTTGATTATCTCTAAATTTGTCAGGAAACAGCCCAGTTCGGTTAATGTCAAACAAAGAAAAGACCGTGTCATAAATACACATAAATATTAAAAACCACAAAAATATACCAAATTGACCAATTTCATCAACTGAAGGGGGCATGTATAAGAAAATAACTATAAAGCACCAAGGGATTGCCATAACGATGAAAGGAAATCGTTTACCCCATCTTTCTATAAAGCGAGTGGACTTATCACAAAAATATCCAAGGAGTGGATCATTGAACATGTTAAAAACCATATAAATTATCATAGCAATTAGATAGAATGTTATATCCATACCTACCACTCCTAGATAGAAAAAAGTAAGCTGCTGGGAATACATCTGGCTCATCATTAATCCTACAAGATTTCCAAATTGAAAAGATGTTATTATCATCTTAGGATACCTTTTTACTTCAGTTTGAGCGAGACCTTCTTGTGCCATTTTTTATATCCTCATGTTTATTTTACTTAGTTATTCAAGTTTGAAATAAACTAATTATAATTATCACCAGAACTAATATATATTTTTAATTTTCACTCGAATCATAATTTAAAATATAATGCCAAATCGATTCTATAATAAGAAAAAGATTTAAATTTTCTTAGTAATGTACTTAATAAATATAATAAATTAATCTAAGCCATTATAAAGGGAGATAATTTTGACTGAAGAAGAAATAAAACCCACCTACATTGGGAATAATGATAATTTAGTATTCATTGTTCCGAAAGAATTATTCAGCATGAAATCTGAGAGTAAAATAGATCCGCAAGTTGCCAAAGAGTTTAGTAAGTATATAAGAGGGACTTTCAAAGGCTTTCAAATTGCGAATAAGACTAAAGAAGGTAATGAAAAAAATACTAAAACAGAAACCACTCCTGAATTTTGGGAAGATTTTGAGAGAAAAGCCAAGGAAATGGGCATTAATCTTATAGGTTATACTCCAGTTGATGAAAATTACATATTTAAGAACCTTAAAATATACGGGAAAAATGCAATAGTGCTTGGAATGGAAATGATTTGGGATAATATAAGAACTGCTCCGAGCGTATTTTGTGGTGTTGAAGCTTTTAGAGTATATAAGGAATTGGGCGACAAAACAATTGAATTGACAAATCATTTAAAAGAACAAGGATATAAAGCTGAAGCGCATCATCCTTTTGGGGGAAAGTTATTATTTACTGCCCATGCTGTAGCAGCCAATTTAGGTATAATGGGACGAAATGGGCTCATAATTACTCCTGAATTTGGACCTCGTCAAAGATGGGCAATCATATCTACTGATGCTGAGATACCAGAAACAATTAAAAGGGATTTTAACGAAATGAAGGAATTTTGCAAAACATGTGGAGCCTGTGTAAAAAATTGTAAAGGTGGAGCTGCTTTTGAAACACCCATTCAAAAAGAAGGAGGAATTATTACCCACATAGATCGTTCCAAATGCATTAATAGTCTGTTGTATAATAATTATTGCTCTGTGTGTCTCAAAGTATGCCCACATGGGGTTCCAAAAAAATAAACTTTCTATTATTTTAATCCTAAATATTGATTTCATTAATCATTTTTTTCAGAACTGAAGAAGGGATTGGTAATTTTTTTGTCTTTAAATTTCTAATAAGCTTTGCGTAAATTCTAAAGACTCATTTTGTTAAAATAGAATATCGAAATTTTAATAACGATTTAACTTTTAAAATATCAACTATTTAACTATCTAAGATCTAAGAAGTAAAGATATAAATAGAAATTTAATTAAAAAATATACAAAAAATAAATAAGACTTTTCGATGTGAAAAACATGAGTAAGTCTAAGGAAATATCAATGCCGGATAAGGTTTTAGGATATACTCAAGTTAGATTAGACGTAGATTTAACAAATGGAAAAATTGAAAAATCAAATCTATCAAGGCAGTTTTGTAGAGATTGGATAGGCGGATATGGTTTTGGTGCTAAAGTATTATGGGATGAAATTAAACCCGGAGCTGACCCGTTAAGTCCTGATAATGTGTTTGTTTATGCTCATGGACCTTTTCCTACCACTATTTTACCAACCAGCTCAAAATATGGTGTTTTTGCAAAATCTCCATTAACTGGAATGTTTGGAATGGCAATTTCATCAGGGTCTGTAGCCGCTCAAGCTCGTAGGGCAGGAATAAACATGATTGTATTTAAGGGTAAAGCTCCTGAACCTGTCTATATGGTTGTAGACGATGATAATTATTATTTAGAGCCTTGTGAAAAAACAGTCTGGGGAAAAGGTTGTTGGGAAACAGAAGAAATCTTAAGAGAAGAATTTCAGGATCACAGATTAGCCGTTATGTCAATTGGTCCTGCTGGTGAACGAATGAGTCATATGGGTTGTATTACTAATGATCGGAATAGACAAGCAGGGAGAACTGGAATGGGGGCAGTCATGGGTTCAAAAAATCTTAAAGCTGTATGCTTCAGAGGCACTAAAGGAGTAAAAGTTGCTAATCCCGTTGAGTTCTGGAAATTAGCTAAGAAATTAATTAAAGTAGCTAATGGGCCCGCTACAGCTAAGTATCGTGATTTAGGAACTCCTTCGGGCTTAACCAGCTATAATAAATTGGGCATGATGCCTACTTATAATCATCGTGAGGGCACTTGGGAGAAAATAACTGATGGATCATTCACAGGAGATTCTCTTAACGAAAATTGGGTTGTGAAAAAAGTCGCATGCTCCCAGTGTTCAATTGCTTGTGACCATATTGCTCGCGTACCTAAAACTCATCCTAATTGGCCTAATCTTTTCTCGAGTGTTGATGTAGAAATGTGTTATTCATTTGGATCAGCTTGTGGAAATTCAGATTGGCCTACAGTCTTTAAATGCATTCAATTATGTGATAATTTAGGGATAGATGCTATTTCTGGTGGAGTCACCGCAGCGATGGCTTGTGAATTATATGATGTAGGCTTGATTACTAAGGATGACTTAGGTTATGAATTGCCATTTGGTTCTACGGTAAATCTTGCCAGATTTACGGAGGAGATGTGCTTAGGAAAGGGTTTTGCAGGAGAGATTTTTGGTGATGGAACCAAAGTAGCAGGTCAACGATTAGAAGAAATGGGAAGAAAAGATGCAGGATACTATGGTATGCACATTAAAGGTTTAGAAATGCCAGCATTCGATCTTCATGGTATGAGTACATTCGCTGTAGGGGAAAGTGTGTCAATCCGAGGAGCATGCCATCTAAGAAATGGATCTTATGGTATAGATGCTAAAGGAACCTATGATAGATTTACATATGATAAACCACTTGAAAGAGGGAAGGGGATTAAAGGGTTAGAAGACGTGTATGCGATAATTGACTCATATATTATCTGTAAATTTACACGCGGGATTTATGAAAATGATGCGGAGATGGCTAAAGTCTATGAACTTGTGACAGGAATTCCTGTAACAGAGGAATATATACTTAAAAGAGGAGATGCTATTGTTACCCTTTCAAAATGCTTTAATATTAGGGAAGGTTGGACGAGAGCGGATGATCATCCCCCTGAAAGATTTTTTAAGGAAGCACATACAACTGGTCCCGCCAAAGGAGTAACACTGGATGAAAAAGGATATCAAAAAGTATTAAGTGGATATTATGAAGCAAGAGGTTGGGACAAAGAATCAGGTATACCCACTGATGAAACTCTAAAAGAATTAGGATTAGATTTTGTGATTGGAAAATTAAAAACTGCAGGAGGGAAGAAGAAGTAAATGTCTGCTAAGAAAAAGAGGATCCATCAGTTTATCGTTGTTGATGCGGACAAATGTACTGGCTGCGAGACTTGTGAGAGTGTATGTTCATTTGTTCACGATGGCGAATTCAATCCGATTAAGACCCGTATTCACAGGGTTAGAATAGAACCCATTTTAAATATCGCTCTTGCTTGCCAGAAATGTGAAGATGCTCCATGTATTCGCGCCTGCCCAGAGAAGGCATTGGATAAAAACGAGGATGGATCAATTATAGTAGATGAGGACAAATGCAATGGTTGTGGATTTTGTGTTCGAGCTTGCGATTTTGGAGTAATAACGCTTCATATGGATACCCAGAAGGCTCTTGTATGCGACCTTTGTGAAAGTATGCGAGAAGAATTCATAGATCCCGAAGTCGGAAAGAAAGAACCACAATGCATTACTGTATGCCCTAAAGAAGCGATAGCGTTGAAGAACGTGGAACAAATAGGCGAAGAGACTAGAATTGAAGCTGTTAAACGCTTGTTTGCTGAACAACTTGCTGATTTAAAATAATTATAATTTTATTTTTTCTTTTTATTTTCATTTGTTATAGTTTAAATTTTTACTAAAGTAGATTCTTACAACAAATTAAATTTCTTTTCACATAATTGTATAATATCTAAAAAAGAGATTTTTGATAAGGATTTAACTTTAATAATATCAACTATTTTACTTTTTATAATATAAACTAATTTAATTATTTCAAAAAAGGTAAATTAACACTAATTACCATTTAAAACTAAGGAGGAAAGGATTCTAAAAGGTGAATTATTTGTCTGAAAATCAGACCAATGATAATGAAGAATTGAAAATAGGTGTGTTTGTTTGTCACTGAGGAATTAACATTGCTGGAATTTTAGATATCCCTAAGATCGTTGATGAAATTAATAAATTAGATAATGTCTGGGCTTACCCCTATTTATCTCTATGTACAGAGGGAGGTTCATCATATATTAAGGAACAATATGAAGAACATCCTTTTGATAGGATTTTGGTAACAGCTTGTACTCCTAAGACCCATTTACCAGTTTTTCACGCTATTTTGAAAGAGATGGGATTACCACCTAGATACTTAGAATTTGTGAATATTCGTGAGCACTGTTCATTTGTTCATCAAGCTCCTGAGGAACGCGAAAAAGCGACACAAAAGGCTATCGAACTAATAAGAGCGGGTATTGCCAGGGCAAAACTTCTGGAGGATGTTCCAACCATGACAGTTCCAGTAAATCCAACTGCTCTTGTTGTTGGTGGAGGCATTGCTGGACTAACCGCAGCCATTGATTTAGGAGATGCTGGATATAAAGTGTATCTGGTAGAAAAAAATACTACAATTGGCGGTCGAATGAGCCAATTGGATCGAACATTTCCTACAGATGATTGTTCAATATGAATTCTCGGTCCAAAGATGCTTGAAAGCAATCGTCATCCTAACATTGAAATTTTAACTTATAGTGAGGTTGTAAAAGTAGATGGATATATTGGAAATTTTAAGATAAAAATTAAGAGAAAAGCTAGATTTATTGATGAAACTAAATGCACCGGATGTGGAACCTGTACAGAAGCATGTCCAATCTATGTTCCGAATTATTTTGACGAGTATCTCTCGGCCAGAAAGGTTATTGATATTGCATTCGCACAAGCAGTTCCTGCTGTCCGGGATATTGTGAGGGATTCTTGTGTAGAATGTTTTGCATGTGTTGATGGATGTGAGCAGGAGGCAATAGATTTTAGTCAGCAAGATAACACTATCGAACTCGAAGTGGGAACCATCATCGTTGCTACAGGATGGGATCTCTACCATGGTGATGATTATGGATACGGAACTTATGAAAATGTTATCAATCAAATTGAATTGGAAAGAATTATCGCACCAAATGGACCCACATTCGGTCATCTAAAGCGACCATCTGATAGAGAAAGACCTAAAAGGATCTTATTTATTAATTGTGTTGGATCAAGAGATGTTAGTAAAAATCCGTGGTGCAGTGTTATTTGTTGCAATTTATCTCTTAAGAATTCGAAACTTATCAAATCAGAATACCCCGACTCACAAATTATGTGTAGTTACATTGATATGAGGTGTGCTGGTAAGGATTACGAAGAATATTACAGAAGATCTCGGGATGCGGGTATAATTTTTGTAAAGGGATTAGTAGGCAAAATTGAAGAAGTTCCTGAAACTAAAAATCTGATCGTCCAGATGGAACCTGTAGGTACCGATATAGTTATAACAGCTGAATTCGAGATGGTGGTTCTTTCACCAGCATCACTTCCATCCCAAGGTACCGTAGAAATCGCTAGAGTACTTAATATGGAAAAAAGCCCTGATGGATTTCTTAAAGAATATCATGCTCGACTCGATCCAATTAGTACAAAAGTTCCTGGAATATATATCTGTGGTTCTGCTCAGGGACAAAAAGAAATTGACAAAGCAGTTAGTCAAGCGAAAGGGGCTGCGTCTACCGCTGGAATCCCCATGAGTAAAGGAGAATATACTATGGAGTTAATTCGGGCCAAACCATCAGATGAAAGATGCGCGAAATGCTATAAATGTATTGAAGCATGTCCTTACACCGCAATTTCGGTAAATGAAACAGGAAATTTGGTAGTGGATCTGATAAAATGTAGAGGATGCGGAACATGTGCTTCACTTTGTCCCTCCAAGGCAATTGAACTTACTTACTATAGAGATGACCAATATATGGCTTTAATGGATGAATTATTACCAATGCCGGAGTAGAGAGGTGAAGATTATGACGGAAAATGAGGATATTAAGATCATAGCATTTTTATGTTGGAAATGAGGTTATGGTTCTGCTGATATGGCGGGTACTATACGTGCCCAATACCCCTCATCTCTAAGAACTGTATTAGTTCCTTGTACTGGTAGAGTAGGACCTGATGTCGTAATGAGAGCATTTGGAAGGGGTGCTGACGGTGTAATGATTGTTGGATGATATCCAAAAGAATGTGATTATGAAACAGGGAATTACTTTGCTTACCGCCAAGTGGAATACCTTAAACAGGTTTTACATATTATTGGCTTGGATGAAAAAAGATTAAAAATGGATTATTGTACTGCAGCAGAAGGACAAAAGTTCCAAAATGTGGCTATTGCATTCGACAAAATAATTAGAGAATTAGGACCAAGTCCCTTACGACCAGAAACAAACACACCTAAAAAAAAAGCGAAAGCTTAAGAATTTAATGTGTTCACTTATGACGTTAGGTTAAAAAAAATGAGAACCTAACAGAGGGAATGGGAGCACCATTGACACATTTTAAATAATTTCAAAAAAAATTCAATATTAAATTAAAAGATATATATAAAGTAATTTTTTCAAAAATAAAATTTAAATAAATTTCCTTGAAAATATGAGTTGGAAACATATGGACGCAACAGGAGAGTTTCTAATAAAAATTGAAGATTTTCCGGAATTATTGAATACACTATTGAAAGAGAAAATTGTAGATAAAATCATTAGTGCTGAAACAAAAGTTGATAAAAAAACTAATTTAGAGGATAGATTTACAGTAGTTCCGAAATTAATGGAAAAAGCAGAGGATACTGCGATATTTCCATTAACAAATTTAATTGCATATGGATATGCCAGAACGGATTCCGCATCTAAGTATCTTCATAAATCAGTCCAAGGAGCGATGAAAGAAAAAGTTGGACTTATTGCGAGACCATGTGATACAAGAGCTTTAATTGAGCTTGCTAAAATAAAGCAGATCAACCTAGATAATCTTTTTATTATTGCTATAGAAGACAGAGGACTACTTCCTAAGGCAGGAAGAGATATAAAAAAAATAAAAGATATTGATCCAGCAAAAATTATTAAAGAAAAGGTCGGAGATAAGGGCCTTATCGTTAAATTAGATGATGGAAGTAGCAAAGAACTTGATCTCACCGTTGCCGAAAATTGTCTTAGATGCTATAGAAAATTGCCCATTATTGCTGATTTATCCGTAAGTGATCTTGGAATTCCTATAGATTCTAATGAAATTATATTAAAAGTATATTCCGAAAATGGGAACACTGTCCTGGAAAAATCGGGTATTAGTAAAAAACCTCTTCCCAATGATATTAAAAAGACTCATACCCAAAAATATGAGGATATAATAGCTCAAGCAAGGGAGAAGAGAGTTAAAGATTTAGAAGAATGGGCGAAAGTTCCACAAGAGGAAAAATTAGAAAGACTCAAAAAATGTACCGCATGTGGAATGTGCATTCGAGGATGTCCAGTGTGTTATTGCGTAGATTGTATCCTGATGAATAAGAAAAAAGAAAAAACTATTGATAACATTTCATATCAACTTACCAGAATCGCCCATGACGCAGACCGATGCGTTGAATGCGGCAACTGCGACAATAATTGTCCAATGAATTTACCGCTATCTTTATATTTCCAGTCGTTAAATGATGCTTTTAAAGAAAAGTTCAAGTATGAAAGCGGACATTCCGTTGATGATATTCCATTTAGGAGCGGAAAAGCAATAGCAAAAATGGAATTAGAAAAAACCTAATTTCGATTCATGAAATTTTACATTATAAATTATATTAAAAAAAAAGAGTAATATTTTAATTAAAAGAATTAAAAATGAGAGTGAAAAAATATGTCTCTACCGTCTAAAAAAGCAATTCAAGTTGACGAGAACACTATAGATTACGAATATAAAATGCTATCACACGATATGGTGCTCCGATATCATGAAGATAAATGCGTAGAATGCGGATTTTGCCACCGAGTTTGTCCTGTTACCGTTAGCATCTACGATGAACCTTTAAAAAAGACCGCGATTGGGACTCCTGAAGAGATGGGAATCGAATCAGACCATAAAATTGTTGTAGATTTAGAGAAATGTATATGGTGTGGCAGTTGCACATGGATCTGCCCTGGTTATACTTTAGAACTATTCATTAATGGAGAGAAAAAATTAAACTTAGTGGAAAATGGATCGCTTCCAGAGTTTGAGGAAGAAGTTAGAACGTTAGAAAATGGGCAAGAGGTCCGGAAAGTAGTAGAGGGTAATATTACAATTACATCCAGTGAAAAAGATAACAAGGTAATTGATGCTTTCTGCGATGAATGTGCCGTAGGTGCTTTGTCCCGAAAGGGTTCGGAGATAATTATCGATAAAGATTTATGCATACTATGTTTTAAATGCTCTACTGCGGCTGAAAATTATAATAAAATTGATGTAAAAATTTTTAGAGATAGATTCAGAAAAGTAAAAGGAGAGCCCTCATCGGTCTGGAATGGAATAATGCTAAGGGTAACCGGAAAGGAGGGTAAAATAAAAGGAATTATGAGCCGTAGCCAAAACAAACTTGCCGACGCTGTAGTAAGACTTATGGGGAAGGAATTCGAGGAAGGAGAAACCTAAGTTTTAAAGATCTTATTTTTTACTTTTTCTTATTTATTTTTAAAGCAGAATTCTGCTGGTTTTTAGATAATGGGCTAATTCCTTAAAAAAAGTAAAACTAAAAAATTAATAAACTAACAAACACAAATAAAATCATCATTTTTAGTACAATTAGAACCAATTTATTAAAAATTAAATAGAAAAATAGTTGATGAATAATGGCAAAAATAGTGGCGATAAATGGCTTTGGGAGAATTGGTAGGCTCTTTTTTAGGGCAGCATGGGGAAATCCAGGACTCGAAATAGTATCTATCAATGATCTTTTCGAGCCAAAATATTTAGCCTATTCTTTAAAATATGATACTGTTTTCAGAAGATTTGAAGGGACAGTAAGTGCTACAGATAAAGCTCTTATTGTTGATGGAAAAGAGATTCCCGTAACGGCCGAGAGAGATCCAGCAAATTTACCACATGCATCAAATAACGTTGATGTTGCTGTAGAGTCCACAGGTAGATTTGTAGACAGAGAAGGAGCGAGTAAACATTTGGCTGCAGGAGCAAAAAGAGTTTTAATAAGTGCTCCAGCTACAAATCCCGATATTACGGTTGTGTTAGGCTGTAATGACGATAAAATTACCAGTGATCATAAAATAATTTCAAATGCATCTTGTACTACTAACTGTTTAGCTCCAGTTGTAAAAGTCCTACATGAAAACTTTAAAATAAAATATGGATTAATGACAACTATTCATTCTTATACAAATGACCAATCCAATGTAGATGTTGCTAGAGCAGGTGGACCTGAAAAAATGATAAGAGGTAGAGCCGCAGCCCAAAATATGATACCAACATCCACAGGTGCTGCAAAAGCAATTGGAGAGATATATCCAGATCTTAAAGGAAAATTAGATGGAATCGCTATTCGGGTTCCTACAGCAGACGGTAGTGTAGTTGATTTAAAAGCAATTGTAGAGAACAAATGTAGTGCAGCAGATATTAATGCTAAGATGAAAGCGACTGCAAATAATTCATTGAAAGGAATTTTAGAATATAGTGATGATCCAATTGTAAGTAGTGATATAATCGGAAATGCACATAGCTCTATCTTTAGTAGTATTTGGACAAAAGCAATTGAAGATGAAGTATTCATCCTTTCATACTACGATAATGAATGGGGTTTCTCCAACCGTATGGCAGAACTTATTGTGAAAAAATTATAAACTTCAAATTTTCCAAATTTTTTTTTATTTTACTCATTATTTTGAGCATTTAACGTCAAAATCATTTTATTATGTTGAATCTGTTTTTTTAATTCTATCTCCTTATGAAAAGCTAAATGTAAATAATTAAATAGAAGGTTCTTTTAACATGGCCCATTTGCGAAGATCGGTGTCATGAATCGTAGTGTTTTCAAGAATTTTAAACCCATAATGTTGGTAAATGGCCACATTTTTTTCTTTATGAGTTTCAAGGTAAATAGATATCCCTTCTTGATCTAATCTGGTAAACATAGCTTTTAGTAAAACTCCCGCATGTCCTTTTCCTTGAAAATTAGGATCAACTCCAATTTGGTCTAAACACCAATGTTTAAAGGGAGCATTTTTCTTATGAATCAAATCAGTAAATTCTTGAATATGTTTTGATTTTTTATAAAATTCCATACCAAGTTTAGAAATAACTTTTGCCCCTCCACTCTTTAATTGTCTCTCTATTGTTGTATATGCGTTTTCAGAATGTAGCCATCCTGCAATTCCTTCAAGATTAGGAGATGTGGCATAAACTTCTCCATATAATATATCATA
>JBHLNT010000278.1:0-4497 GCA_048941265.1 Promethearchaeota archaeon | reverse complement strand
TTCTGAGCAATAAAGTCTTTTGAGTTGTATCTTCCAACGTCGAAACTCTCATCACAAGCTATATGGAAATTAATTGATGAAAAAGTTTTGCTTATCTCTGTGATATAATCATTTAGAAAAGGTATAACATCAGGATTAGAAATGTCAAAACTATGTGCGCCAGTGAATTCTCCCAAATACCCATATTTATTATGCATTAAGACATTATCATTATGCCCTAAACATTGGAAAAAAGGGATAAAATCAATATTCCTACTTTTGGCATATTCATCAATTTCTCTTATTTCTTCTATAGTTAATGCTCCTCGATCTTTTCCGATTTCGGGATATTTAGCATGAGCGAAAATATCCCCAAGATATGTTATTCCATATGTATTCATCTTATAATGGCTCAAGATTTCAATATATCTTTTTGCATTTTCAACTGTAAACACTTGACCCCTCGATATATCTTGCGCTACTCCTCTTATTTTTAAATCAGGAACATCTCTAATATAAATTTTATTTAAAACAAGATTCTCTTTATCAAGAGATGAAACTTTAGTTAGATAAGCATTTTTAATTAATTGGATAAGTGTTTGAATTCCATAAAATACTCCTTTTACATGAGTACTATAAATTAATATTTGATTGTTATCAATTTCCAAATTATAACATTCTTCATTATTTGCATCTAACAAGTCCCCCTCATTTTTGTGACTGAGACATTCCACATCTGAATCATCTACGTCTACTTGATTCAATTTAATTGTACTAATTGTTCCGAGAAAACCGTTCAAATCATCTAGTAAAATTTTTGAATTATTTACATTTATAAAACATAAAGTACACTCGCTTGTTAATAAATAAGCATTATTGTTTTTAGTATTAGAAATTTCTTTAGGTTCTGGAATTAAAATCGGAATTTCATTTAATTTTTTAGCTGCTTTTATGAGATTTTTTATTAATATCCCGATCATAGCATATCTCATGAGAACTTTTAATTTTATATCTCTTAATATTCTAACTAAATCCTTTAATGTTTATAAATTTGAAAAAAGAATTTAAGAAGTCAAGAATTATAATTTGATACTGAATTTATTTTAATCCTAAGTGAAAGTGATGAATTAAATGAAAATAGACTATACATCTTACAAAGATGTAGACTTAAAAGGTAAGAAGGTACTTATACGAGTAGATATCAATTCTAACATCGATGTAGAAAAAATGGAAATTAGAGATTCACCTAGAATTAGAGCATTAATCCCAGAACTTGAGCAAATGAAAGACTCTGCAATAATTATTATGGCACACCAATCACGCCCAGGGGAAAAAGATTTTACTGATTTAGATATTCATGCTAAAGAAATTGAAAAAGAATTAGGGCGTCCTGTAAAATTTGTCAAGGATATCTTCGGAGAACTAGCTGTTAAAGCTATTAAAGAATTAAAACCAGGAGAAATTTTAGTATTAAATAATATTCGCAAATGGGATGGAGAAATGGCTAAATACAAGAGTTTTTCTGATGCCGAAAATACAGAAATGGTCAAAACTTTATATCCTTTGGTGAATTATGTTATTGTGGATGCTTTTGGAGCAGCTCATCGTGCACATGTTTCGATTGTAGGCTGGCCAAAAATGTTAGCGGGCCCCATAACTGCCAAAGAGTTATCTGCATTAAAGAAAATCATGGATGAACCAGATAAACCAATGGCAATGTTGATTGGAGGAGCTAAAGCAATAGATAAATTTAAAGCAATGGAATACAATTTCGAAAATGAAAAATTGGATTATGCTTTATGTGCAGGTTTAACAGCAATTTTAATATTTGAAGCTTTAGGTAAGGACATGGGGGAAGTTAATCATAAGATAATCGCAAAAGATTTAGAAGAAAATAAAGATATAATTGTGAATACATACAACAAATTTAAAGAAAAAATTTTACTTCCAGAGGATTTAATCATCGATGAAAATGGTAATCGAAAAACAATTGGAATTGATGAAGCTGGTAAATATAATACTACAACTGGAGATATTGGCTCAAAAACTGCTGAAAAATTCAAAGCCATTATAATGAAATGTAAAACGATTGTGGCCAATGGACCTCCCGGAATCTTTGAAAAAGAAGTATTTAGAAAAGCCACCAATGAATTGGTGGATGCGATGGTTGAAGCCACAAAAAAGAATAATGCTTTAACAATCATAGGCGGTGGAGAAATGGGAGCCGCCGCGTCAATGGCTGGTAAAGCTGATGATGTTTCTTTTATTTCCACAGCAGGTGGGGCAATGTTGGAAATCCTTTCAGGTAAAGATCTTCCAATGATCAAGGCTTTGAGAGAGAAGAAATTATAAAAATAATTATTAATCTCCTCTATTTTTTTAATTTTCTAATATTTTTAATAAAAAAATATGGAATATCCTACCAAAACCTTTACTGAGGTTTGTCATCTTGCGACTCATTTTTTCTCGCAAAAGTCATTCGTATGGTTTCATTAAAGATTTATAATAGAGTTAAATAATAAATTTATATTCATCATTGTTTTAACATAAAAACCATGAATTAATACCGTACATCCTCATCCTTGGTTATTATCGCTTGAACTAGTATCCTCTTCACTTTGATCTTCGTTCGATTGATCCGAACTGCTGTCAGTAGTTTGACCATTATAATAGGCAACAAGAAATACGATAGTTCCTGTTATTATAAGAACGATTAACGTAATTCCAATAATCAATCTTTTTGTATCCTTATTGTTTTCATGATTCATTGCTAAAATGTTAATTATCACCTTAATTTTTTTTTGAACTAAAATCTACTATTTTTTTAAAAATTTGAAATAATTGTATTTTTGATATAATATTATATCTCATTCTTTTAAAAAGATTTATCTTAAATTAAAAGCAGTAGGTTATTTATTATTAGTTATATCGACTTGGTATCAATAAATTTAATAATTAGAGAAAAATTCTTTTATAGTATTAATAGTAATTATAACTTTAGGAGAAATAGTAGGATACATAAGTTTTTTTAAATATATTATAAATAAGGGCCAGTGGTCTAGTCCGGTATGACGTCCGCTTGACGTGCGGAAGGTCGGGAGTTCAAGTCTCCCCTGGCCCATCATAAAATTAGATAAAAGTAGAATGTTATGCCATTAAATATTCGTTGGAAGCAGAGAGACTATTTGGGTATTGCGTTTATGCTATTTGGAGCGTGTGGATTATTTCAAGCAGGGATTATATTTATAGCACAATATGCTCTCTCTCTTGGAAATCTCTTGGTTATAATTATAGTTCCTATAGGAGTTACAATAGCTTTATTTTATTGTTCGATAATCATTTTTGATAGTTTTGCTCAGGTTGAAAGGAGAGCAAAAATTCGAAGTCAGTTTCGAAAATTGACAGAAAATAGAAGAATCAAAAAATTTCTTTTATTTCCAATTGTGAGACCATTGTTGATTCTTTTTTCAATATTTACAGGGATTTTTTTGATTTCTTATTTTATATCCTTTATCTATTTAACTAATATTATATCTTTTATAATCGCTGAAAATCTTGGAACCTTGGTTTGTCTTTTAGTTTCCAATTTAATTGAAAAAAGATATGGTAAAGTTCAGAGATATTAACCTTTGTATGGATTAAAATTCATAGTAAAAATGATAAGATTATAATTCGAAAGAAATTAAAAATTGAATAGCATAGTATTGAGAATTTTTTATCAGAACTGGAGTCTTTTTTCTATTCGATTTTACTAAAAAATAGTCCCTTTTAGGATAGAATTGCAAATTTAAAGGCACAAATTTAAATCGGTTAATTTTATAATATACTAGAAAAAAAGACTATAAGGTTATAAAATTTTAAGTTTAATAAATTTTTAAAATGAATACTAATAATATTAAAGCATCTCACAAAAGAAATTAATGATTTATGCCGAATATCGAAATTACATGCCCTTCTTGTTCTAAAGGTGGAAATATCGAAATTTCAGAAACTGATATTAAAGCAGTTTCAAGTGGCCTGCTTGCTGTTAATATTGCAGCCAATACAATTTGCCCACATACTTTTATAGCATATATCGACAAAAATTTGAAAATTAGAGATTACTTCATTGCAGATTTCCATTTTGTACTTCCAGAAACAGAATTAGAAGAAGCACTTAAAGATAAAGAAATTCCTGGTATTGAAGTTATTGACAGAGATTTAATTAAGCTTAATATATCATCCTCAATTTTAGTGGATATAATTAGAGCAATCGTTTTCAAGAGACAAATTGTTCTTATCCTCGATAAGAAATATATTCGTAAACATGTTCGAAATCTTTTTGAGTTTATTACCCAAGGCTCATTTAATACCAATATAAATATCATTTCTAAAGAAGATTTTTTTAGCAATAAAGAAAAATATAAAAAGTCCATTATTTTGGAGGGGACAAGGATTATTAGGGATGAAAATGGCATTTTTGAAGCTAAGAAATTATTCATTGAAAATAAGCTTATCGAACGATTTTTAAGCGAATCC
>JBHLNT010000277.1:0-4503 GCA_048941265.1 Promethearchaeota archaeon | reverse complement strand
TTATTAATTCCTTTTTTTTCTGTTTTGGATATGATTTTATTTCTAATTCCCTTCTCATAGCAGATTTTCTATCTATAAACGTTTCAAAATATTTCAATTCGAATTTTTTACTACGACAATATTTCGCACCTTTCCCATTTCTATGTTCGCTCAACCTCCTATGAAGATTATTAGTATATCCCGTATAATAGCTCTTTTTTCCTCTTTTACCACTCACTTCTAAAATATAAACATAAAAAATAGACATACCTTATTCACTATTTTAAAAATCATCTTTGTTTTATTTATTTTTTTACCAGATCTTTTTAATTAGAAAGTTCATAGGAGTTAAAATTCATTAAAAAAAATATATGGATATTACGATTGCTTAATTAAGTATATATAAACTGAATTTATTATTAGTATGTTATTGTATTTTAATAAGGTACGATTAGTTTTTCGGTGAAGTAAGATTCCTACGGGTATTTTCTTGATAAAATGGGATCAAGTGATCGGTGGTACAGTTTATCTTAAGTATCCCGAAAATTTAGAAATTCCAGAAAATTTTATCCAACAAATTCAAATTTCCCATAATTTTTCGGAATCTTATATTATAACCGAAGAAAAAAATTGGAATTCCGTGTCGTTTTACAATCCTGAGAAAGAGATTGTCATTGTTTTAGTGTTAGATAAATATGATGAGGGAAATGATTATCTGATAGTCCTTGCTGAGTTTAATAGGGAACTTTATAAATATTCGAATGAAGAAGATTTGAAAGTCCAGCTTGAGAGAATTTTTCAATTCAGTTTAAATGTATTTAGGACGAGAGATGAAGTTATTGCGAAATTAAGCAACGAAGTAGCTCAATTGAAAATGAAAGTATATGATTTAGAAAAAAAATTTGAAAGAGCCATTAAGTCAGATCATTTAAAAGTGAAAAGTAGAATTCTATTTTTACTTTCCATGCATGATGAGTTGACATTTAATCAAATTAAAAAGCAGGTAAAAACAAGCAAACGGTGGTTAGAAGGCGTTCTCGATAGTCTTATTAAAAACAAAATAGTCGAATATGACATTAATAACGAGACCTATTTTCTAAATTTTTAAATCTGTTAACATTAGTTTTAGGAATCATCATATTCTTAAGATTTATAATCTAGTGTTATATAATAAAATTTTAAATTCAATTAACAAGAAATTCTTGATAGAAGTATGGATATTTCAGAGGAAGAGAAAAAAGCGGTATTGAGGGTAATGGAGTCACAATTACTCTCTTCTTTAGTGGGAAAAGAGGTTGAGCAATTTGAAAACGAATTTGCTGAATATATAGGTGTCAAACATGCAATTGCAGTGAATTCCGGAACTGCGGCTTTACACATTTCTATTGCTTCATTAGATATCGGACCTGGAGATGAAGTGATTATACCTCCTTTTACATTTATCGCTACGGCAAGTTCTCTTTTACATAATAACGCAATACCTATATTTGCAGATATTGATAACCAATCTTATACTTTAGATCCTAAATCAGTGCGGGAAAAAATCTCTAACAAAACCAAGGCAATTATTCCTGTGCATTTAGCAGGAGTTACCGCTGATATGGATCCACTTTTGGATATTGCGAAAGAAAATGATTTATATATCATTGAAGATGCTTGTCAATCTCATGGAGCAAAATATAAAGGTAAAAAGGTTGGCTCTATTGGAGATTTAGGAACTTTTAGTTTTTATCCCTCCAAAAATATAACAACTGGAGAAGGGGGAATGGTAACCACTAATAGCAATACATTAGCTAGACAATGTCGTCTTTTGAGGCATCACGGTGAACCATATTGGTACGCTTATAATCGTCTAGGGTGGAATTATCGAATGACAGAAATTCAAGGAGCTATAGGGAGAGTTCAATTAAAAAAGTTAGACGGATATATAAGAATTAGGAATGAAAACGCTCAATATCTGACTGATGCAGTAAATAAAATTAAAGGTATTGATCCTCCCTACATACCGGATTACTGTGAACCAGCATATAATTATTGGATAGGCCGAATTCACCCTGATCTTATTGGATTGGACAAAGATCAGTTTATCGCAAAATTTCCAAATAGTAAAATTCTATATCCTAAACCCTTGTATGAAACAAAATTATTTCAGAAGAAGATTGGATATCCCAGAGGCTGCCCTTGGTCCTGCCCTTTTTACGGAAAGGAAATAGATTATACTAACCTAAAGCTTCCGGTCGTAGAAAAGGTTGCGAGAGAAATATTCGCATTAGATATTTATCCTGGTATTTCTAAAAAAGAATTAGATGATAATATAAAAATAATGAAAAAATTAGCTAATCAATAAATAAGTAATTATCTTAACCTTATTATGAATAAAATAATCATCAAAGTATACGGGTTTGTTCAAGGTGTTTTTTTTCGCTACACCACGAGAAAAGTTGCGAGAAAATTGGGCTTAACTGGGATTGTTAAAAATATGGCTGATGGGAGCGTATATATAGAAGCAGAAGGGCCCGAAAATAAATTACTTGAGTTATTAGATTTCTCAAAAAAAGGCCCTAAATACGCAAAGGTTGAAAGGGTTGAACATGAATTTAAGGAATCTGAGAATAAGTACAAGGATTTCGATTATGATTTTTAGATCTTAAATAGCTTAAAACCCCTTTATTTTTAATAATCTCGAAATTCGTTTAACGCATCGAACATCGCAACTATATTCTCGGGAGGTACTTCAGCAGTTATGTTATGAATACTTGATGCAATATATCCTCCATCTGGTTTGAAACAATTAAGATTCTTCCTAACTTCATTTCTGATCTGATCTGGTGATCCAAATGGAAGTATTTGCTGAGAATCACATGCACCACCCCAGAATGTAATAATAGCTCCATACCGTTCCTTAAGACTACAAGGCTCCATGTCACGAGCAGAGATTTGAACTGGATTAAATGCATCATACCCAATTTCAGCCCAATGGGGTATGAATTGAGTAATTGAACCACAACTATGATAATTAATCTTTATATCCGCGATTTCATGAACTTTTTCTGATAATTTTCTCTCCATCGGTTTTATTAGAGATTCATAAGTCTTTAAGTTCATCATAGGCCCAGCTTGTTCAGCAAGATCTCCATTAATACATACGACATCGATATATTGTCCAACCTCACTCATAAAAGTATAATTATAATCAATCCAATATTCTAATAATTTTTCCATAGTGGCAATAATTAAATCTGGTCTTTTTCTTAGATATATTAGAGCTTTTGAAAATCCAAACAAAAACATTGTATATTCATACACACAACCCATAATTGGAGATACAAAAGCATATTCAGTAGAATCCCTCAATTTTTTAGCATATTCCGCTAATCCTTTAAAAAGAACCTTATTTTTTCCATCTGGCCAATCATAATTTTCTATATCTTGAATTGTTGTAAAATTAGATAACGGATGGATCACGGGATCGAAGTATAAAATATCATCTAAATCTTTATCTGCGGAATTTCCCCAAAATACTCCAAATTGATCATAAATCCCAACATATTCAGCTACATATTGAGGGTCAAAATCTTCTATTTTAATTATGTCCCCGTGAGGATAGATATACCGCGTGTCAATATTAAATCTTTCTAAGAGGTCATTACATGGAAGTGCCAATTGTTGAGCAAAATCATAGGTTTTAATTTCTTTATCTTCAAGTTCAAGGTATTCTAATAACTTCATATATGCTTTAATATGAATCCCAGATTGAGTACCACCTAAGTCAATCGGGACTTTATCAGGTTCATTATGATTGAAAGCTGTAAGAATTCTCTCTCGTGAATTCATAATGAATACTAATTAAACATCCTATTTATAAATTTAACTTAATAGGTAGTTATGTGTGAACATTCTAAATGAGTGGGATTTTAATCCATTTCTCTTATTGAAAATTAGGTAGGCTTAATCATCTTTAGAGATAATAATTATTCAAAAAAAAAAAAAATTTTATTAAGCAAAAAAGATGTGAAAATTTATGTCAGAGCCTATTAATATGTATGAAAAATATTTTAAGGACCCGAAACGGGAACCTGTAATGGTAGATTATGTTAGGACGCCTATAGGAAAAAGAAGAGGAACAGTTGGATTACACAGAGGGGATGATTTGGTCGTTCATTGTTATGAAACCATCCTAAATCGTATACCAATTGATCCAAACATAATTGGAGATTCTATTGTGTCCTGTAATAGTCAAATAGGTGATTGTGCCTTGGATTTAGGGAGGACAGCTGCTTTAGCTGCACATCTACCTGTTTCTGTTCCCGGAATGTCCATAAATCGCCAATGCGCAAGTGGAGCTCAATCAGTCATGAGTGCTTGGCAGGCTATTGCTTCAGGTTTACATGACTGTGTCATTTGTGGCGGAGTTGAGGTACAAAACCGATATCCTATCATGGAAGATGCTTATATCTGGGATAATGAGCAGAATAAACGAATTATGGTGAATCCAAATGGAAAAATCGTGACTCATCCCTATGT
>JBHLNT010000072.1:0-19268 GCA_048941265.1 Promethearchaeota archaeon | reverse complement strand
TTTTCAGAATGTAGCCATCCTGCAATTCCTTCAAGATTAGGAGATGTGGCATAAACTTCTCCATATAATATATCATACCGAATAACATATTCATAGACATACTTCAATTTTACTTTTCTTTCAGAATCATCTGGGATAAGATAAACACTTATAGGATCATCGTAAAAAGCTTCTGATAAGATTTTACCGGCGAGTTTAACTTGATCTTCTGTTAGACGATATAATTTGTTTAAATTATATTTCATAAGTGTTAAATTAAAAAGATTAAAACTTAAATTTTAGAATTTACTAATTGTGAAAATTTTATAATCTTTATTAATCAAATTCAACAAATAAGAATTTAAATAATTAGTAAAATATTGATTGATTATATGGCTCACCAAATTAATAGAGTTTTCATTAAATTCAAAGATGTTTTTCAGGGAAGACAGGACGAAATACGAAATTATATTGTTGAGCATTTTGAAAAAGATTTTAAGGAACGAATTGTAGAAAAAGTAGAGAGAATTGACGCTACAAATAAAATTAAAACAACTGGTTTTAGAACTAATCTCTCATCTTGGCGGGATCCCGATAGAAATATTATAATTAGTAATTGTTTGATGGTGGGTAGCAAACAAAAACGTTATGATTATAAAATAATCTTTCTCAAAGAAAAATTTCATTCGAATGATATAGAAAGAATAAAAATGGCGCTCAATGAAGTAGATAATCTTAGAGATAAACTTAAATTAAAGATAGCAGTAGTAAAATTAGATTCTGCAACGAAATTAGCAAAAGAAATGAATATTCCAAGATATATGGAAGAACTATTAGAAGTCAAAGAAGAAATCACTGCTTTAGAGAAGGAATACAACAAAAAGTTAGATAATTTGGTTGAAAACCTCAGAATTCACAGAGAAAACAATAACATAAACGAGGCATTACAAGATTGCGATGAGATAATTGAAATTTCGAAATCAATTAATAGAACTGATCTCATGGATAAATATAACAATATTACCAGGCGGATCATGAGTGAAATGATTGCGGACAAGGAAAAACGTGAACTTTCTTATGAAAAAATTCTTAATTTAGAAACTGAAATGAATAAAAATCTTGAAACTAAAAATCTAACTAACGCGATTGTAATCTGTAAAAAAATAATTCAAATTGCGAAATCGAATGACATGATAGAATTAATTGAAAAATATAATCAAATCTTAGACCAGCTTGAGAATGAAAGACTATTCTTAGAAAATAAAAAGAAGACATTAATTAACGAATTAAAAAAATTAGATAAAGAAATAGAATTTACTCTTGCCAACGATAAATTGAAAGATGCATTGAATTATAGCGAAAAAAGCATTCAGATTTCTATGACTTTGGAGGATGATGATTTAATAAAAAAATATCAATTTATTTCTGAAAGGATTCAAAAGCGGATCGCCGAAGCTGAAGAACAAGATAGAAAATTACTAATTGAATTAGAGGAGTTAGAACAGAAAATAGATATAGAAAGAGGAAAGAATAATTTAGAAGTAGCATTGGGTTTATGTGAAAAAATTATCCAATTATCAAGATCACTTAATAGAATTGATTTAATAGATAAATATTCAGAGACCTTAACACAAATTAAAAACGATATAGAAAATCAAAAAGGTACTAAAGATGCATTCGAAAATTTAAAAGTTACTATAGAACGACTAAACAAAGAAGGATTAGATGCGTTATATGGTAATAAACTAGTAGAAAGTCTCAGAATATATAAAGAAATAAAAGATCATTTAATTAAATATATTGAATAAACCTCTATATGCAATTCTTTTTCTAATTCAAGATTGAATGGGATTAAATTTTCAAATTACAAGCACAATGCTTTTAAAGCTCTCTATATTTTAATTTAAACATGGATTTAAGTAGCGGAAAACCTATAGAGATTACTGATAAATATATATTTGATGATTATTTTCGAAGATTTCCCCCTAACATTTCTGAATTAACGTTTACAAACCTATTTATTTGGCGAAGTCATTATGAATTTCGATTTTCTGAGTGGAATAACCACTTATTAATCTTTTCTGAGAATTATTTGAAGAAATATAATACATGTGCAATATGTCCAGATAATGTGTTCTTTTTACCTCCAATAGGAAGTAACCCGCTTAAAATTATAAGAGAACTTTTTGAAACAATAGAAGATCTAGAAATTCACAGAGTTCCCGAGCATATTACTGAAAAGATCAATGATAATGATGAATTTAGCGATTTAAACATCGAAATTTTTGAAGATCGGAATAATTGGGATTACGTTTATGATAAGGAAGAAATTACCAATTTAATAGGAAATAAACACCGACAAAACCGAAGATGGTTAAACAAGTTTTTAGAGGCGTATAATTACGAGTTCAATTTATTATCAGAAGAGTGGATTGATAAATGTAAAGAACTTCAGCTCAAATGGTGTTTACAGAGAGGTTGTCATGAGGACGAGAGTTTACTGGAAGAACAAAAGGCGATAAATGAAGCGTTGGATAATTTCAATAACTTAGATTATAAGGGCGCTATAATTTGTGTTGGAAATGAGTGTGCCGCGTATACTTTCGGTGAGATGCTTAATTCCGACACTTTGGTTGTCCATATAGAAAAAGCACACATGCAATATGAAGGTTCTTATCAAGCGATCAATAATTTATTTCTAAAAAATTGCTGCGAAGATGCCCAATTTGTAAACCGAGAGCAAGATTTGGGCATTTCTGGTTTAAGGAGAGCTAAAGAATCATACAAACCACATCATATGGTTAAAAAAAGCATAATTTTTCAAAAAAATCCTATTTAAATAAATTTACTTTCCATTCCCAATTGAAGTTTGAACGATTTTTTTTTTAATGCTGTTCTCCATATTCTTTACTCTGAAATTTTTAAAAATTGAATAAAAGTATGGTACTAGTTATTTTGTAATTTTTATATTTTTCTCGTCCAATTAGATTCTTATCGGTTTTAAAATATAAATAATCCTTTTTAAACCATTTATAAATATTTGACTTATCTTGAAGATTTATATACGATACATAAGTTGTTTATTATAATAGATATAAAAATTTAATATTCTGAAAGAAAACTAAATTAATTTATATTGTGATAATCTAATGTCAAATCAAGAACCATCAGGTCCAGATACCGTTGGAAGATTAACAGGCAAAACAACTACTCACACAGTCCAGATAATATTTTCAACTCCAGATGTTGAAAGAACTAGTTATTTCGTAATATATGGTGATAAAAAGGGAGCTGAACCCTACTATATACTCCATCTTATGGATATGTGGAGTGATTCTAAGGGTATGATGGGAACATTACTTGTTTTAGGAGACAGACCAAAAAAGCCTTTTGAAGTCGGAGTCGAAGTTTTTTTGGCAAGTGAGACACAAATTACTAAACTTTTAGGAATCTATAATCCACCAGAAAAGTCAATATCCTTGGGGAAACTTATAGGATACCCATTTGATGTTAATTTGTTAATAAAGAATTTTGGGAGGATATTCATAACGGGCAAATCTGGTTCAGGAAAAAGTTATACCATGGGTGTTCTTTGCGAGGAGTTTCTAAGAAAAGGAATCCCAATAGTAATCCTGGATAGACATGGTGAATATGGAAGTTTAAAGGTGGCAAGTGAGGAACTTGATAAAAAAAAAGAAACTCCTGCCTCATTTCAAGCTAAATCAAGAGTATGTCCTTGGTGTGGAGAAGAAGTTCCTGAAAAAGCTGTTAAATGTGAACATTGTGGAAAAAGTTTAGAAAGTGAAATGATCGAAGAGACTAAAACTAAAGATCCTAGCGCAAGTGAATTTGCTGATAATATAATTGAATTTTCGGATTTAAAGATGAATCCTAGTGCAGATATCGATATAGAATACTTATTTTCTCTGGATCCTAATGATATAGTTGCTCCAAGATTATGTTCAATCATTAATTTGAGAGGTTTAGACCTTGAAGTTCAAGAGGTAATTGCGGGTAAACTTCTAAAGAAATTATACAACGCAAGCACTTCAGGTCAAATTCCACCGTTTTATCTGTTTTTAGATGAAGCTCATTTGTTTGCGGGAAAAAAGCAAACTGAAACTTGTGAAGTAGTAAAGCTCTTTGCTCAAGAGGGCAGAAAATTCGGAGCTAACATCGTAATTGGAACCCAAAGACCACAATTACTTGACACAACTATAAGAGCTCAAGCGGGAAGTTGGGTTGTCCATAATTTATCAGATATTAGAGATATTGGTATAACAATTTCGAGTGCTGAGGATTTAAGTAAAGAAAATAAAGATGATATATCCGGTTTAGATAAAGGTGAAGCAATAATATGCGGAGAATGTGTTGCAGGCATTCCGCTCTTTGTTAAAGTGAGAAAAAGAACAACTAAGCATGGAGGGATGGGCTTCAACGTACTTGATTTCCTTTCCGAACAAACCGTAGAAGGATTACAGAAGAGAAAGGATAGAATTTTGGGTAAAAAATCGGCAGATGAATTAGCTGTTGGAAAAACAATGTTTCAGGAAATGATGGAACCTAAAACAGCTACCGATTATTTAGACGAGATTGCCGAATTAAAAAGGAGGATTTCTGAATTGGAGGATGAGTTGTCAACATTAAAAGAAAAATATGCCTCTTTAGAATCGGGCGCTGGAATATCTATCATTAGTGGTAAAGAGGGTGAAAAGATACAAGAACTAGAAACAGAAGTAAACGTTTGGAAAGAAAAATATAATTACTTAAAACAGATGTCTGAGTCTCAACAACCAGTATCAAGCGAAGATAATAGTGAAAGAATATTAGAATATAAAAACAAAACAATTGAACTAGAAGCAGAGCTTAAAAAATATAAAAGTAAGTATTTAAGTGCAATTTCACTAGCAGAAAAATCCATAAAAGAATTAAAAAAAACCCAGAGATAAACTTAATTTACAACTTTAAAATATAATTAGTAATATTTTTTATAAGACCTTTTTAAAAAAAAGGAAAAATTTTTTCCTTATTCTCAATATTTTATTTTTTTTATCTTATTAACTTCATTAATTAATTATTTAGCGGATTTATTAATTAGAACCAGAATTGCAGATACTATTCACTTAATTCCCATGACAAGCAAGAGCACGAAATAGATACCGAATGTCAATACAAATAAATTGATTCCTACAGTTTTAATAAATCCGGTAATGCCGAACTAAAAAAGTTAGATAAAACAGGTTATATCTATGGAAAATTCAATTATTTAATATAATTCTTTCTAGAAAAAAAGAATCTTTTTATTCCTCTAAATTTATCCAAATATAGTTAATAATTATAAGTTTGTATATAAACAAGTTAAAAATTAGAAAAAATAATAATTTTTTTTTAAAAGTATTTATCTTCTTTGTCCAATAGGTAATATTGTTCTATTATAATTTTCATTTATAACTTCTGCCATAGCAAGATAAATTGCAGAAGCCCCACAAAAGATCCCTTCAATTCCAGCTATAATAGTTATCCATCTTAAACCTGTAAAATCACCTATGGCTAACAAAAAAAATAATATTGAGAGACTAAAAAATACAAACATTAATGCAACATTTTTGTTTATAGTTCCAATAGCCATAAATGAAGTAAAAATACCCCACATTGTGAGATAAAATCCGATTTCAATAGAAGTTGATGGACTATCTGAAAATCCCATATTTGGAAAGATTATTAAAAAAACAAGAGTAAGCCAAAATAGACCATAAGATGTAAATGCCGTTGTTCCAAAAGTATTTCCTTTTTTATATTCCATTATTCCGGCTATAATCTGAGCTAAACCTCCATAAAATATCCCCATGCTCAGAATCATAGGACCTAATTGATAAATTCCGGCATTATGAAGATTTAATAATACGGTAGTCATTCCAAATCCCATCAAACCTAAGGGGGCTGGATTAGCTAAATCGTCGTTCATTTTTATAAAACATTTCTTTTTTTCATATTCTTTAATTTAAAGATATTTAAGTGATAAGTTTTCAAAATAATAAAAATTCTTTTACAATATTCTATTCAATTTCAAAAAATAAGAATGATTTATTAGCAAAACCTTTAGAAATCAAAAATCCATATTTAAAAAACTGATCTAAAAAATTTAAGGATCCATTTTAAAACCTTAATAAATATAAAAGATGATCTTAAATCAAAATTAAACATCATATGAAATTCTAAATATTTAACAGATAAATCTATATTAAACAATAAGGAAAATAGGTTAATTTAAACAATATTTTACAGAATAACCAATAATTTAAGCGGAGTAATCATTAATTCATTGTACCCTATGTTAATAATTTGGACATTATTTCCGTATATGTTTGGATTAAACTTAATGTCAGGATTGATAGATTAGAAATTCTTTTTTTTACATATGTTTTGTTTTAAAAATTTATATAGTTGAAAGACAATATTTTCACTATAATCTCATATTTGTTGTTAAAAATTAACTTTTTAAGGGAGATTATTATGGAACGAAACACTATGGATAAAAAAAGAATTATATTGATCTCAGCATTTCTTTCAATGTTCATTATCGGTACATTTCTCATTTTTACGATTCCTACGGAAATTAAGATTACTTATGGGAAAACAGTGGAAACGAAAGACGGAGAGACAATCTCATTTAATGTTTTTGAACCAAAGAATGGAGCGAAAAGAAAACCAGCAATATTAATTGGTCATGGAATAATGGTAAATAAAGAGATGATGAAGGAATTAGCAATTGAGCTTGCTACATCTGGATTTGTAGCAATCACCTTTGACTTTAGAGGTCATGGACAGAGTTCTGGTGAGATAAATCGTCTTTTATTAACTCAAGATGTCAAAGCTATTAAAAAATACCTTGAAACCCGTGGGGATATCTATATACATAAGCTAGGATATATTGGGTACAGTATGGGGGGTGGTCCTGGGAATAAAATTGTAAAAGACGACGAGGATTATAAGTGTTTTATTGGAATTGGTACAGAGTTGTCGATTGACTATGATGACTGTGTGAATAGAACTCTAAATATTCTTATGCTCCTTGCTAAATATGATGAGGGACGTGATCTGAAAACTGCAAAAGAAGAGATCGCTGATAGGTTAGATATAGATGCTGCAGAGGTCAAAATCAACACTCTGTATGGTAGTTTTGAAGATGGCGATGCGACAAAACTATTTTATGATGATAACTCTGATCATTTTCTTTCACCGTATGATTCTTCGATTATAAGAGAGGCTAGGGATTGGGTTAAAAGTACCTTCCCAAATGTTTATCCAATCAATAATAATTATTATGCCAATATAAGAGCATTGATACTTATGCTGCAACTTATTGGAGGTATTGGATTCTTTTTATTAATACTAGATCCTATATGTAGAATATCATTAAAAAACAAGGAACGGGAGAACGATGAGAAAAGTAGTGGTGACGGATCCCTGAAAAAAGACGCAATAAAGGCAATATTTTGCTCTTTCATTTTTTTTATCCCAGGAATCTTGATTTTATTGCCATTTTTCTTATTTTTACCATTAACAGTTGCGGGGTTAGTTTTGATGCTACTTTATGGTCAAGTATTAGGAATTTTCTTCCTCCTTTGGAGTGAAAGTAAAGACAGAAAAATATCTTTGAAACAATTATTATTAGACCCTTTTAAGGTCAAAAAAGATGTTATAAGGGATGTTTTGGTCGGAATTTTTTTATCATTGGTCTTTTTTTTGATTCTTTATCTTTCAATAGGGCTGAATTACTTAGGTATATTGCCTTCGCTACAAAATAAAATTTATTTTGTGCCGATTTACTTGGCTGTTGCTTTTTTGATGTATATCATATTCGGATTATATTTTCAGAAGATTATACAGGAAAAAATTGGCAAGGGATTCAAAAATGCATTGAAGACTTCACTATTCACTTATATAATTCTTATGATTTATTTCAGTTTCACTATATCATTAGTTTGTGTGGTGGGTAATACCTTCTTTTATATTATGTTCTTTTGGATTGCTGTACCTCTATATTTATTTTCCAGTATAATAAATGCACTTACCTATGAAAAAACAGGAAATATTTTAGTAGGAGCTATTATCAATGTCTTATATTTTACATTTTTGATTTGTACTTTATCACCTTTCCAAACGGGATTTGCATATTTGTCGAGTTTATTACATTAAAAGAATATTGAAATCTTAAATTTCATTTTTTTTTATTTTTATAATATAGTATTTCTGCTTCTAACAAATGAATTTAGATGTTGGCTTTATAATAAATAAATTCCTTTCATGTCAAATTGATTACTTCTAACTTGAATAATAATATGTGTATATTATAATCAAAAATATAGACGATTAATACGAATTTTCAATAACTTGAAATGCTCAAAATAAAAATACTGTGAATTTAAAAAATGTGTTTAAGTGAGTCCATAATGATCGACGAAATTGATTGTTATAATGAGATTATCGACTGCTTTATAAAAAGTAAAAATGATTTCAAGCAAAAAGAAATCTGTCGAGATCGTTCAATCATAAAAATAATGAAAATATGGAGAGAAAAGAAGGATTTTTATATTAAGGAAATTATAAAAAATTCACTAATTTTTGTATTAACTTTATTTGAAGACCCAAATGATCCGCCTGATTTATACAATACCCTTGGCAAAGAATCTTCTTCATTAAAGAATAGTGAAAAGGAAGAATTTGTTTCTACATTAAAGGAGGAATTTCTTTATTAAAACTTATTCTGATACTCGATAATAATCTAGGAGTCCATCCAATATTTCTTTCGCATCCCCAATAATACAATAATCGGCAGTTTTAAAGATTGGAGCATTTGGATCTTTATTAATAGCCACTATAGTTTTTGAGTCAGTAATTCCAACTACATGTTGTATAGCGCCAGAAATACCAAATGATAAGTATAACTCTGAAAAAATAGATTCTCCACTTATTCCAATCTGTAAATGTTCAGGCATCCAACCATTCATAATAGGACGTCTCGTTCCACCCACTTGTCCATTAGTATATTTTGCCAAATCGAAAAGCTTATCAAAATTAGGTTTAGAAATTAATCCATGACCTCCCCCTATAACGAATTTAGCATCCGAAAGTGTTGAAGAGGGTTTGTCTTTACGAGTAGGAGCTCCAAGTATTTTAATTTTAAGCGTATTTATATCGTAATTATATTCAATTTTTTCAATTTCTACGTCACTTTTTTTTACATTTTTCTTTTGGAATGTTCCCATGGTTATAGTACACATTTGGGGTCTAGTTGCTGGACAAATTATCTTTACTAGGACATTTCCTAAATAAGCAGGTTTATCACTTATTAATAAATTATTTCCATACTCATCACTTAACTCTAAATTCAGCACATCACTTACCAAGCCTGTTCGACAACGATATGCTAAACGTGCTGCTAGCGCATTGCCAGCTTCAGTCGACGGAAACAAAAATATTGAAGGTTTACGCTGAACAATAAGATCATATATCAATGAAGTGAAAATGCGTTCATGGTAATGTTTCAAATCATTATGGCTTATATAAATAATTTTATCAACACCATAATCTTTAATTTTAGGTAAATATTGCTCAACTTCTAAGGCTAAAACAATTGCAACGAGTTTTTGGCCTAATTGATTAGCAATTTCTCTTGCTTTACTTAATATCTCTAAAGCGCATTCGTGTACTTCTACATGATCTTTAATTTCGGTAAAAACCCAAATATCCTTATATTCAGTAATATCACTCATCTTTTGGCATCCCCGTCCATATTCTTTCAATTCCGTGTTCTTGCATTATATTTATTAATTTTTCAATTTTATCTTTAGTAGTACCATCAATTATCTCGTTTTTTCTTTTCAAGACAATTTTTTCTGTTTTTACGACTCTTGTTGGTGATTGATTGCATCCATCAAGATAATCTGGACAATTAAAAGTATTAAAATTATAAGTTTTTACTTCTTTTTCAAAGGCTTTTTTTATTCCTTTTAAGGAGATATGTCTTGGTTCGTTAAAATGCCTCTGGGTTCGGATTAGAATTGGAAGCTGTGTCTGAATGTGCTGAGATTCGTGTCCAAAGTTTCTATGACAAAAAAAGTGATGATCTTTTATTTCCATCGTAAAAATATCTGTTATAAGTGGAATATCTAATGCTTCAGATAACTGATAAGGCACTTGACCTGTGCTTGAATCTGATGTTTGACTCCCAGTGATTATAATATCGTAATCTTTTATATTATCAAATGCTTCTTTTAGCACCAATGTTGTTTGAAGAGTATCTGAATATGCAAATATTGGATCACTAATTAAAATTGCATGATCAACCCCCATTGCAAGGCATTCTCTTAATGCAAACTCTGCTTGAGGGGGTCCCATTGTCATGGCAGTGATTTCACTACCATATTGCTCCTTTAGACTCAATCCAAGCTCTAACGCATATAAATCATCGGGATTAATAATATTTTCAACTCCCTCTCGAATTAGAGTGCCTGTTCTTCTATCTATTTCAAGATTATGAAGATCTGGAACTTGCTTTATTAACACAAATATTTTGAGCATTTCAGAGGTTACCCCTTAAGATTTGTTGAGCAATGATTAATTTCATTATTTCATTAGTGCCTTCATAAATGCCTGTTACAGTTGCGTCTCTGTGATATCGCTCGAGAGGTAAATCTTTCATATATCCATATCCCCCATGAACTTGAATGGCTTCTTGCGTAACTTCCCTTGCAATTTTGCCTGCATAATATTTACACATCGCTGATTCTTTTGAGAATCTCGCTTTTTTATCTTTAACATATGCCGCTCTATATACTAACAGCCGAGCAGCTTCGATTTTAGTTGCCATCTCAGCCAATTTAAATGAAATTCCTTGGAACTGAGAAATAGGTTTTTTAAATTGAATTCTTCCCTTAGAATATTCTACAGAATGTTCATAAGCTGCTTGTGCGATTCCTAATGCTTGAGCAGCGATACCTATTCTTCCCACATCCAATGTTATCATTGCAATTCTAAAGCCTTCACCTAAAGAACCTAATATGTTTTCCTTGGGAACCCGAATATTATGAAAATATAAACTGGTAGTTATATTTCCTCGCATACCCATCTTTTCCTCAGGTTGTCCTATCTCATAGCCCTCCATATCTTTTTCTAGGATAACCGTGGCAATTCCATTTTGACCACTATCAGTTTTGTATCTAGTGCCAACTATTAACACAGAACCTATAGCACCATTAGTTACAAATATTTTTGAACCGTTTAAAATAAAGTCATCACCATCTTGAGTCATAATACACTCTATCCCTTGTGCGTCTGAACCGGCATTTGGTTCTGTCCAAGAAAAACCCGAAATTTTTTTGCCTGCGGCAATATCATATAGATATCTTTCCTTCTGTTCTTCTGTTCCCCACTTATAGATGGGAAAAGCCCCCACAGAATTATGAACTGTTAACATTAGTCCAGTTGAAGCACATATTCGAGAAATTTCTTCTATAGTAATAGCATAGCTTATGGAATCTAATTCAGCTCCTCCGTATTTTTCTGGCAGTTGTATCCCCCAGGCATTTATTTTTGATAGTTCTTTAAAAATATCCCCGCTATATTTTGCTTCTTTGTCAAATATTGGGGCTAATGGAGCTAAAATATCTTCAGCAAACTTCCTAACACTCCTTTTGATCAGTTTTTGTCTTTGAGTTAATTCAAAATTCAAGCTAAAAACCTATATATACGAGTTTACTTATATTAATAAATTTAATCTTAAAATAAGTTAAATATTTTACCATATTAATTAGAATATTTATATTTATACATGTTTCTAAATTTATATAAAAAATTATTTACAATCAAAGTAAAAATCTTAAAAAGTATCAAAATATATGAAGTAAAAAGGATAATTATATTTATTTTTAAATTGACAGAAATGGTATGAAAAATGGGAGAAATAAAGGACCAAATTATTAATAAAGCTTTTGAGTTGGGACAAAATTATGAAAAAAAGAATACAGGCTGCGCTCAAAGTGCTATTGCAGCGATTTTTGATGCCTTAGGAATATGGAATGATGATGTTTTTAAGGCTGCCAGTGGATTAGCCGATGGATTGGGATTAACAGGAGACGGTTCGTGCGGTGCTCTTGTTGGAGGTTCAATGGTAATTGGATATCTATTTGGAAGGGAGCATAAAGATTTTTCAAACATAATGAAACCACTTAAATCATACACGCTTGTTAAAAAGTTGCATGACCAATACGTCAAAGAATATGGTTTTTGCCGGTGTCATGATGTCCAAGAATCTTTTACAGGGAGAACGTGGAACCTATGGGACCCTGAAGAATTAAAAAAAGCAATGAAACCAGGAGGTTTATTAGATCACTGTCCAAAACTTGTAGGTAATGTTGCAAGGCTGGCTACAAAAATAATATTAGAAAACGGATTTAAACCTAAACAATAAAAAAGAGAGATTAGATATGATGGTAGATAATGGTATTAATGCTAGATTTGATGAAAAAGTCAAAGACTTAGAAAATTCCTTACCAAATTTAAGGGAAGGAATTAATTGTGCTGAATTAACACTCACAAGTGTATTAGATATACTTGGAATTGATAATCATTTATTTCATAATCTTGCAATGCCATTAGCTGGTGGTTTTGGAGGTTATAAATCCAAAAAAGGATGGCAAGGGGCTTGTGGAGCAGTAGTAGGCGCTTGCGCAGCTTTAGGGGTTATAATAGGTGGCCAAGAAAAAATGAAAGATGATAAAATGGCTGTGGCATACCTCAAAGCTTCTAAATATTGTTCTGAATTTGAAAAGAAATTCGGTTCAGTCGTGTGTCCTCAACTTTGCGGTTATGACTTTAGCGATCCAAATGGAATGATAGAATATCAAAAAAATAAAACGTGGTCAAAAACATGCTATAAATTCGTAGTATGGGCCATTGATAAAGTAAGAGAATTAACAAAAAGAGACTTGAAAAAAAATTGGATGTGATTATTAAGAATTATATATAATAAAAATTTATTTTGATTAATATGGCAGAGAAAGGTATTTTATGGGGAATTGTATTTTTTATAACAGCAATAATTTATTATACTATACCAACATACCTAATCTTTACGTATTGGATTTGGCTAAATGAATTGGTTGACCTTGAGGGAAATCCGGTATATACATTTGCATTATTGGCGTTGTTTACATATTTCGTGACATTACTAGTAGCTTTGATTTATTCCGTGGCAACAGTCAGAGCCATTATACAGCGCAAAAATGAGGAAGGCCTCGGAATCCCAAAAGGCGTTAAATGGTTTGGCTTTATATCAACTGTAATTGTGGTGGTTTTTATGGCGATTTGGTATTACTTATTTAGTGAAATCGCTATTTTTACTTTTACTCCTCCCTGAAGGACAAGATTATATAAAGATTAAAATTTTTTATGATTTATATTAAGATCTTAAGGATTTTTATTATAATAAGAGGGTTTTTCTTCAATATTTTAGCAATAAATTTTATAAACATTGAATTTTTCAACAATTTCATAACCATATCTCTCGGAAAATCCATATCGCCATAAAGAGAAACTATTTCTTCAATCTTATTTGTTTTTATAATTTGAAAAAGAGTATCGTAATCGCTCCCGGTAAAATTTTCAAAAAAAGTTCTAACTATAAAGTGTATTTTTAATTGTTTACCTATTGAAATTTTACATGGTTTTTCATAATATTTTTTTATGAATTTCTTTGAGAACTCATTTTTTTCAAAGCACTTCTTTATGCAGGATGCCGCATATTTAGCGGCCGTTAATAGCATGACGATTCCTCCCCCAGTTGTTGCTTTAACCTGCCCTGCGGCATCACCTATTAATAAAATATTATCAAATGCAGATTTATGCATAGTACCGTAAGGAATTATCCCACCCTGCTGATCTAACCTTTCACTAAAATCAACACCTAAGTTGTTTAAAAAAATCTGAAAATTTTTCGCAACATTTTTAGAAGATGCAAGTCCTATACGGTAAATTTTATTACCCTCCGGCACAACCCATCCAAATAATTCTTTCCATCTTGGATCAAACCACATAATAGCCTCATTTTGGTCAAAGTTCGCTTTTATTCGAATTTGAGTAGCAATAATAATATCATTTTTTATTCCAACTATCTTAGATACAGAAGATAACGGCCCATCGCAGCCAACAAGCATTTTAGACTTTATCTTTCTTTTATTGGTCTCGATCATAATACTTTTTTCAGATTTTTCAGTAATATATTGAAAAGAAATGAATTTTTCTTCGAGATAATACTTTATTTTATTTTTGTTTTTGATCCTCTGATAAAATAATTTGTCTAATGCTACTCTATCTATAATATAAGGCTGCTCTTCTCCGGATAGTTTTATAAAAATTCCCGATGGAGAGAAGATTTTAGCTACTTTAACTTGATTTAATATGATATTTTCTGGTAAATCGATAAGCTGGGTTAATTTTTTAGATATTATCCCTGCACATTGAAAGGGTAATCCTATCTCTCGGTGTTCTTCAATGATCGCAGTATTTAAATTAAATTTTGATAATAGAAATGCTAGATAATTACCCGAAATACTAGCTCCTATAATAACTACATCAAATTTCTCAAGAATATGATTCATTATTAGAGGTTAAAGAGACTAGAAATTAGAAGTTTTTGAATTAAACTTTTATAAAGTAACAATAATTTCAGGCAAACCTTTCATCCATGATTCCTCTTATATTTTCAATCTGGTCTCTTAGTATTTTTAAATCTGAAGAATCACCTATATTAAAGCCTTTCATAGTTGAATAAGCATCTTCGAGGAACCTTATCGCTTCAGAATAGTTCCCTAGTTTATAATAAATTAATCCGAGGTGGACTCGTTGAGTAATCACTCCTTTATGATTTGATATCTGAAAATCAATCTCATGTGCTTCTTGAAAATAAGTTAAAGCATTCTCTGGTTCGCCCTTTTTTTCTAACATGCGCCCGATGTTGCTGAGTGAAATACTTTTTCCCATAGAATTATTTATTTGGTCATTAATCTCCAATGCCTCTTTATAATATTTGGTTGCTTCTTCCGTATCATTTTTTATCTCAAAAATATTCCCTATATTATTAAAAAGAGTAGCTTTTCCTTCCAAATTTCCTAATTTTTCATCGATAGCTAACGCCTCTTGATAATGTTTTAGAGCTTCTTCTAAATCGGACTTTTTCATTAAAATATTTCCGATATTATTAAATCGGGTACTTTTTCCCTCTAAATCTCCGATTTCAACATCTAACTTCAAGGCTTCATTAAAAAAAGTCATCGACTCATTAAGCTGGTTTTTATTTTCGAAAATAATACCAATATTATTAAGTTGCGAGGCGATTCCCTTTAAATCGCCCAGATTTTTTGCAATTTCTAACGCTTCTTCATAATATTTAAGTGCCTCTTCCGGTTCGAGTTTTTCATTCATTAAAGATCCATAATAACCGAGATGTTTGGATTTTGATTTTAGATCTCCCAAAGAATCATCAATTGCGAGTGCCTCTTGATAATAATCCCATGCAGCATCCAATTCTCTTTTATCTACTAAAACTAATCCAATATTACCAAGACTTAAGGATTGTCTTTTGTAATCCGTCAACTGCTTGGCAATTTGTAATGCTTGTTCTAAATTTTCCATTGCTTTATCAAGTTCACCTTTTCTATGTAAAATTGTTCCGATATTGTTAAGTCGAATAGTCTTACCCATTAAATCGCCTAACATTTCATCAATTTCCAGTGCATTTCGTAGAATTCTTAATGACTCATCGAGTTCCCCTTTATCTTTTAATATTAGTGCCATATTGTTAAGTAATCTACTTTTTTCCTTAATATCCTCTAAATGCTCGGTAATTTCGAATGATTTCTGATAATAATCCAATGACTCTTCTAATTTACCTTTTTCATATAAGATTTCTCCTATATTGTCAAGTTGGATCCCTTTTCCTCTTAGATTACCTAATTGAACTTCGATATTCATCGCCTCTTGAAAATGTTTCATTGCTTCGTCGAGTTCGCCTTTAATCTTCAATAATGATCCAATATGGCTATGAGCTATTGCTCTCCACTGATCATCCCCTAATCGTTCTGATATAGAAAGAATTTGCTTACAGCACCTCATTGCTTCTTCATTCCGTCCTAAACCACTGTAAATTTTATAAGGTATATAATAAGTCGTGATTTCACTAGGTTTATCTACTTCTTTTTTAAGCCATTCCATTGGATCAAAGTTAAAATTATCTGAACTGGTAATTATTTCTTTTTCCAACAATCTACTGACCATTTTAGAAGTGTTCACATCAACTCGATAAATATACTTAATATTTTTTGGTTTATCTATATCAAGGAGTAATTGATTGAGATCATACCTCATGGTACCCATGTTAGGATCGACTTCATGAACCTTTTCTTTCCCACCGTCATCATAAACGAAGTTTATCCAGATTAACTTCTTAACATTTTTTAAAACCTTTAATGTGGGTACTATATCAAAATCATCCGATCCTGAATATCCCATGATAACCAAGGAGCGTCCATTAGAAATGTTTTCAAAGAAAGGACGTTTATATGGCTCTAATTGGAAAACATTTTCACCCTCTTTGCCAGAACCGAAAGCCTGTATTGTGGCTACTAGAGAATCCATCGTGTTTTCTCCTGTTATCACATTTTTAGTAGAACCGTGTACCTTATACAAAGCCTTTTTTCCGTTTTCGAACAGTATTATAGGATCGCTGTACTGTGTAAAATCGTTCTTAGTAATGATCGGGATGATGTTTTCCTTGGGAACACCAGATTGGAGTAGTGCATGTTCGATTAAAAAATCAAAATTAGTAGTCATGACAAAATGCCCTTTTTTAATCATTTCTGCTATAAAATGATGTTGAAGATTCGGTTTATCACATAAATCGTAATATTGAATGCATTTTAACTCTTTATCCACGTTATCTCGAAAATGTTCAACTAACTGTTCAAATCTTAATCCGACTATCTCTAAAATTTTTTCAACTTCGGAGTTTGCGCAGGAGTAATTCACGATTGCCTCAATCATGGCTCGACCAGCAGGTAAGCAGGAGGGAGCGTCAATGGAACATCCTGCACCTACCAAAAAGGTTAATTTTTCCCCTTCAAAGAGTTCTTTTATGGTTAGATTCGTGAGAGTCATTGTTTTTCATTCCCTTGTTTCTTTTTATATTATTATCTATCTAAAATAATAAAAAATTACCGATCTTTAACTAAATCTGTTTTTTTTTTAATAATAAATAGTCATTTTTAATATAAGAAAGCAAGAAAGAATAAGCGATAACAACTAAGATAATATAAAAAAATTTTAAAAAAAATTCAAATGTTTAATTTTCTGCGCCAAAAAGTTATCTTATTTTCTAATTGAGTAATTTCAGATTCACTTAATTTACCTGAAGATTGAAGTGTCGATATAGCCAAATTTATAGGATTTAAAACCCCTGAATATCCTCTAGTTTCAGTAATAATAGTTTTTATTTTTTCTAAACTCAATGATATCTCATGTCCAGTCATATTTTTAAGATTGTTTAATAATGAGTCTATTTGGCTTTGTAAGGGATCTATTTCGGTTGCTTTTGGTTCCTCAAAAACGGGTTTCTTTAACGATTCTAATTCAACGATAGGTTTGGTTTCTTGTTTTTCTTCTTCAGGTTTTATTACTTGTTCGGGAATAGAAACAGGTTTAATTTCCTTTTCAATTGGTTTTGAAATAGTGGGTTGAGGTTGGGGAGTTTCTAAAGGTTTTAGAACTTCTGGTTTTGGTGAGGTAGACATTGATGGTTGTAGAATAGGTGATTCAGTTTTAGGTGTCAATGATGGTTTTGGCGTAATTTCCATGGAAACTGCTGATCTTAAAGTGGGTGAAACATCTTTTTGAGCTCCAAGCCAAGCTTCTTCTAAGATTGGAACAAAAATTTTTATATGTTCTTCAATAATACTCCCGATACCAGCAATTTCGGTTCCGAAATCAGACTGAGATAATACACATACTACTACCTCTTCGTAATCTTTGTTTATTCCCCATAAATTCTGCAATTTACGATTCCTGTAAGAAACATTATGATATTGATTTAATTCTTCTATAATATTCTTATGCGTGATGTCAGATAAGTCAATATTGGCAGCGATTCTTATATTTATATGTGATTTACAACCTTTTACTGATTCAATATCAATATCAGTAATTTGGGGCGCAACAATTAAAATTCTCATTTTAGCTTTTGAAATTTGATCATTTATATGCGCTTTAGCTCCTTCAATGGATCTTATAAACCAAATATCTTTCATCGTTAAAGCAGCTCCTCCTCCTCTTTTAGCTTGTTCCCAGAATTCATTTGTTGCTTGTTCGCTAATTTCTAACCTGTCGATAATATTTCCGAGTAAATCATTTAAAGTGTCAATAATTCTCGTTGAAAATGTTTCCTTTAAATTTGCAAAAGAACCGAACACATTTTCAGAAATACCCCCTAATTTTTCTTCAGCCATAGTAACCGCTTTACTGAATTGTTCACTAATTTCTTCGAAAATCTTTTTTACATCATCTCCAGATTTGGCGGTTGAGTTCGTAATACCACTTATAGAGCTTACTGTATTATTTATCGCTTCTCTTAGCTTGGATATAAGTTGATTAAACATTTCAGTAGTATTTATTAAACCTTCTTCATGAAGCTTTTCAATCTCACTTATTTGTCTGCTAAGACCTATTCTGGTTTTTACTAATCCATCTTTCGAAGCTTTCTCAATAGCACCTAATTGTTGATTGAGACTTTCTTCTATATTTTTTATCCAATCTGCAAAACTCATCTCAACTACTTGATCTACAGCCTGTTGAAGAACTCCTAATCTTAGTTTCTCCAGATTTTTAGAAATTTTTTCCTTGATCCCCGCAAATTGAGCTTGCAAACCTCTGACTTGACTTCCAACTTTATCAGATATTTCTTTACTAATATCTTCAAATTGAGTTGTTAAGTCTTCAATTTGATGCTTCATGCTATTCGATATTTTTGAACTAATACCTTTAAATTGGGTTGTTAAATCATCGATTTGATCGTCCATTATTCCTTTTGCGTCCTGCTCGAGATTAGTAATAACTGAAGATATTTCGGCAATTTGAGATATGGCTTTTGCAACATTATCAAAGTCCTTTTGTTGATCAAAAAGTTGAGTAAGAGCATTTTCTTTTAAATCTAATATAAAATCTGTATAGTCTCTTAGTTG
>JBHLNT010000276.1:0-4535 GCA_048941265.1 Promethearchaeota archaeon | reverse complement strand
TTATTTTTAAACTGCTTGGGAACTGGAAAACCAATTTCAACATCTAAATCTTGCATATCTAAGTTATAATAAATAACAAAAGGCATTCCAACGGGTTCTACTCCTAATTCCCCTAAATATTCCATTATTGCTTTATAAGCATTTCCGATCTCTTGAGGTAAATTCATTACAGGGGTTCGGGTTCTAACAGCTAAGGTTGGTTGAGATGGTATTTCTTTAATTTTAAATTTATAATCCATTTCTCTCATCACTTTTTTTATATTAAATTAGAATTTATTGTGTTTATAAAAAATTAGTGGACTTTTTAAATTCAACAGTGATTGAATTTTCCGTATTTTGCTTAATACTATCTCACTATCGAATATGTAATGAGATTATTGTTTTAAATATTATTCAAAATGATCATTCATCTTTTCCAGTATAAATTTGAATTTACACATGTTATCTCCGTTAGAAAAACGTTTCAAGGTTACAATCTTGCCATTAACACCCATAGCTTCTAACCATCCTCTATGCCTAAAATTACAAATACATACATAATCTGAAGCTTCTTTACTTTTTTGGACTTCCTTCCAAATGAAACACTTTTCAACAAAAGCAATGCCCTCATTTTCAGAATTAATTCAAATTTTAAATTTCATTACTTTAGGTATTATTACATCCATGATTGTATTCATAATTTTAAACATTTCTGGAACTGACTTAATACTCCCCTTTTTAATCCCTACAGCATTTAAAATATGTCGAACTTCAATCTTTCCTATTGAAAAAGCAACCATTTGGTTTAAGTCATTAGCTTCCTCAATTCCATATTTTTTTTTGATTTTAAATACCATTGACCATCCCATTGAGCCATTGTCATCTGAAGCACAAAACGCTGCGTTTTTAGAGGAATTTTCTATTTCTCTTTAATAACTCTTTTAAAACCTTTTTCATATTGATTTTTTAAATCCATATCTTTAGAATTACTTAAAAAATTTAAATTGTTTTTCGATGAAAAATAACTAATTTTAAGTTGAAAAAAAGAAAAAAGAAATCTATTTATATATTAATTTAATATCTTGGATTCTAGAACTAATGAGCTTTAAAGTATTCATATGTTCAAAAACGATCTGTGAAATTTTTACTTTTTCATTAAAAAAGAGTTTATTGATAATTGAGGGATTTTATTTAATACTATTAGAATGGAATAGATATCGCAGTAAGTATACCTTATTTAATAAGTATTTTAAGTTAAAATTCTTAAATATTATCATAATTTTCCTTTAAATACATAATATCCTTTAGATCTTTAATCTTCCTTTTTATCATCTGAGTATTTGGAGATTCATTTAATCCTGATTTTTCAGCATATTTCAACGCTTCCTTATATTTTTCTAGTGCTTTGTCATAATTTTCTAGACTAAAGTGGACTTCAGCGATGTTATTAAGACGTGTGGATATTTTCGATAAGTACCCTAATTGTTCATCAATCTTAAGTGCTTCCTCATATTTTTCTAGTGCGCCATTGTAATTTTGTTGTTTATGATAAATGAATCCAATATTATTAAGAATTGTTGCTTTGTTTAGTAAGTCCCCTATTTGTTCACAAATTTGTAATGCCTCTACCAACCTTTTTATCGCCTCTTCGGTCTTGCCTTGCTTTTCAAGAATAACAGAGAAAATGATAAGTTGTTTAGCATTTTCCGACATTTTTCTTCTAATAATTATAATTCCCTCTTTAATGATTTGAGCCGTTGGAGAATCCTCTAAATCTATTTTTACAATTATTTCTAAGGCTTTTTCTAAATACTTTAATGCTTTATGATAATTATTTTGGTCATAATGGATCCTGGATATATTATTAAGAAGTGTAACTTTCGTCTCCAAATCTCCTAATTGTTCGGAGATTTCGAGTGCTTCTTCGTATCGGTTCAAGGCTTCTTGAAAATTTCCTTGGACTACATAAACCATTCCAATGTTATTAAGAGCATTAGCTTTTTCCCTCAGATTTCCTAATTGTTCATCTATTTGGAGTGCCTCTCCGAGTCGTTGCAATGCTTCTGGATAGTTCCCTTGCTTCCTGAAAATATCTCCACTCTCGATAAGATTGAAAGCCTTTCCTTTCAAATCTCCTAATTGCTCATATATTTTAAGTGCCTCTCCGAGTCGTTGCAATGCCTCTGGATATTTTTCTTGTAGACTATATGTCATTCCGATGTTTTCAAGAACTATAGCTTTCCCTCTCTGATTCCCTAATTGCTCGTTGATTTGGAGTGTCTCTTCGAATCGCTTTAATGCTTCTGGATAATTCCCGTGTTTTTTATAAATCGTTCCGATGTTGCTAAGAGCGGTGGCTTTCTCCCCTAGATTCCCTATTTGCTCGAATATTTGAAAAGCCGCTTCAAAATGTTTTATTGCTTCTGGATAGTTCCCTTGGATATCATAAATCGTAGCGATATTGTTAAGAGCACTAGCTTCATTAGATTTATTTTGTGATTTTTTAGCCAATTGAAGGATTTTTTTAGAACAAATCATCGCATCGTCATACTTACCAAAATCCTTATGAATTTTATAAGGTATATAATATTTGTCGAATTCATCTGGAGCTGTAATATTTTTCTCAAGCCAATCTCTTGGTTTAATGGAAAAATCTTTTAAACTTAAATTTTGTTTGGATTTCGATAATATTTTAGCCATTTCTGTTGTATTTATATCTACACGATAAATATGAGCTGCATTATTCCCTCGACATATTTCAAATAATATTTGAGTAACTTTTCTTAGGTCCCCATCTAACACATCTAATTCTTGATTCGTGTTTGCATCAATCTCATAGATCTTTTCTTTGCCTATTTTGTTTTTTTCTGAGTAATTTATCCAAACAATATTTTGGAGATTTTTTAAAACTTTTAATGTAGGGACAATGTCGAAATCATCGCTTCCAGAATAGCCCATCACAACCAAAGAACGTCCATTTGAGATGTTATCGAACAATTCACGTTTGAAAGGTTCAACTTGAAATACATTTAATCCCTCTTTATTAGAACCAAATGCTTGAATAGTTGCTATTAAAGATTCTCTGGTTTCTTCTCCGGTTATTATGTTTTGAGTTGAGCCATGTACCTTATATAATGCTTTTTTACCTATATTAAATAATTCTTGTGGATCAGAAAATCTTTCAAAATCCCCTCTTGTAATAACGGGAATAATTTTATTTTTTGGCAATCCCGATTGTTGTAGAGCATATTCTATCAAGAAATCAAAATTGGTCGTCATAACAAAATGTCCATTCTTGATCATCTCAACAAGAAAGAAATGCTGGATGTTTGGCTTATCACATTGTCCATAATAGTCAATGACTTTTAACTCGTTGTCCAAATGATCTCTTACAATTTCCACTAATTGTTCAAACCGAAGATCTTCTAGTTTTAAAATCTTTTCAATTTCAGAATCAGCGCAAACAAAATTGATGATTGCTTCCATCATGGACTTTCCAGCTGGAAGACATGATGGAGCATCCACCGAGCACCCAGCACCTACAAGAAAGGTCAATTTAGCCTTTGGAGTAATTAGATCTTTAATAGTTAGACTTGTAAGTTTCATGATTAGATTTCTTCTAAAGTGCTTTTTGTATGATTAATGATCTCATAAGATTACATTTAAAATTTTTGAAAATATGATATTACAGATTGCGATATTACTTAGTTTAAAATATTTCTAACTGCCCCTCGTTTTTTAAATCCATATGAGTATACATGATTGTTTTCACGTTTGGATGGTAATTTATCCTCGATGAATGGATGAAGCTTATCTTAATCAATATTTAGAAGTTAAATTTGTAAATAAAGAGCCTGCTCCAAAAGGAGTATCCTTCATTAAATTAAAAGAGTTTTTTGAAATTATTACAGGAAGTAGAAAAACATTAAGTGTTGCTTTCTAAATTTTCAATTTTTCTCTCAGTTCTTGAATTCTTTTTTTGTTATTAATATCTTTTTGACCTTCAAACCTCATATATATTTTTAGAGTTGTGCTAAATATTTACTTATTAATTTTTTAAGAATTAATCTTACACCTTCAAATTCTTCAGCACATAAATCTTGTAGTTTCCGATAATTTAATTTTCCGTCATTCTCCTTTAATTGCTCAATAATAAATTGTTCTTCTTTTGATAATTATTCCATAGTAATTTAAATGGTTTTATGAATTTAAAACATAATAATGACGGAAGGAAATGTATATATAGGTCCTGCAAAATTAAAAGATGCTGAGTCAATTGAAAAAATTTTAAGGGAGCTCGAATGGTTTGACTATATAACTGAAAAATCATCCAAGGTTACCATCTCTAAACTTCAAGATCACCTAAGATTTTGTCAAAGAGATTCTTGTCATAATATTTTTGTTGCTGAAAAGGGTCATGAAATCGTTGGATATATTGCGATACATTGGTTATTCTATGCGATTTTACCCGGTCCTGAGGGATATATCTCAGAATTATTTGTAAGTGAAAAAGAAAGAGGTCGCGGAATTGGGAGTTTATTAATTGAAGAAGTTAT
>JBHLNT010000071.1:0-19509 GCA_048941265.1 Promethearchaeota archaeon | reverse complement strand
CCAATGAAATTATGTAAAACGCAAGAGTTAAGTCATTACTCGCTAAATAAGCAGCAAGTATAGGAGTAATTAGGAAAGTGAGACCTATCGAACTTTCTAAGATATTTGAATATTTTGAAGTTTGATATTTAACATTCTGCATCAAAGATAGTTTTATTCCGAAAGAAATTAATATTCCGGCAAAGAAACCCATTAGCAAATAGAGAACCGCAAATATCAGAAAGTTGGTAGTGATCCCATAAAAAATAAAAATGATTATTAAAGAAAAGAGACAAGACACCGCAGCTTTTTTTAAAGAGTTAATTGATAAATAGCTGGCAAAGGTTGTTGATATCAGCTGCGTAATTAAGGCAAATGCAGCGAGCAAATAGACGGTGTATACTTCGAATCCTATAATTTCAGATTTAATAGGGTATAAAATATTAATACTACCTTTCGCAAAGGCATATGAAGCAACTAATAGAACTGGAAGGATTTTAGGAATCCTATATTTTGAGTTATTAATATTTGAATGTAAATTTCCCTTGATTCTTTCTTGGTCCACTATATTAGTGTTATATTTTTTTGACTCTTGGAAAAGTAGTATTGAAATTAAAGTTGCCGAAAAAACCAATAAGGGAGCAGTGAGAAAAATAATTTTCAGGTCATCAATTACAAATAAAATTAAAGCTCCCGTAAGGAATCCTATTAACACTCCCGAATTCCATCCAAAATTAAATCTCGATAATTTTCTATTATGATCTTGAAATGCATTATCAGATATGCTTGCTTGTAAATTAGGCCAAAATAAACCGGTTATCAGACCTTCCGATAATCTTGAGATAAAAAACATCATAGGATCTAATGTAAAATAGAAGGTTAACTGGGCTAAGGACGTTCCTAAAAGCGCTATTACCACACAAGATTTCCTGCCAATTTTATCCGCTACATTTTTAAATAGAAGAGGAGAGAAACAATATGTCATGGCCGTACCTGCAGCAATTATTCCGATAAATCTGACATCAAGTCCCTGCCTAAAAAAATATAATGGAATTGCTAAACCAATTAATGAATTATTTATCGGATAAAGCAATGCTATGCAGATCACAGGCCAGAATCTCCAGTTTTCGTCTATATCGAGTTGTTCCATGTTGAATTTTTACAAGGTCATTCTTAAGTATAGAAATATCAATCAAAATAATTCATTTTAGAAAAAATTTGCCATTTTTTAAGCTGTATTTAAGTTTTACGAGCAATCGACTTTTTTATCACTTCAATTTTTAGTGGACTCTGAGTGTACAAAAATTTACTTTTTAAACTTTCCTCTTACTGAGATAAACCTTTTTATATTGTCTTTACATTATATTACATACCGTTTAAATACATTTTTTAAATTATTAAATTCAAAAATAAGGTTGAAGAATAATGGTTGATGCAGATCTTTTAAGTAAAGTAAAAGGTTTAATTGACGCTGGAGCGGATTCCGCCACTCCAGATGATTTAACTACCATGTATGAATTATACAAGCAAATAGCTATAGAAAACGAAGATCTTAAGGAAGAGTTAGAAGATATGGACATTGTTGTCCAACAAGTCATCACTGACAAGGACGCAAAATTCTGGATGAAAGCAAAAGAAGGCTCTCTTGAGTATGGAAAGGGTGAAATTGATAATCCAAGTTTTACGTTCTCATGCACTCTAGCCGTAGGTGCCGGTATGTTATATGGAGAGGTCGATGCCACTAGCGCATATATGGCAGGGGACATTACTGTAGAAGGTAATCTTCAAGATGCTATGGCTTTTCAAGAAATTATTGAATTAGCCATGGAAGCTTTTGAGGACTTGGCTGAATAAATAAGCCTTTACAATTTTGAATTAATTAATAATTCAAATTCCTTTTTCTTTTTAAAATATATTCTTGTTTTTTTTTATTATTGATATTTTAAATCTAATTTTATTTTGTATCCAAATTTAATTTAGATGAGAAAGATGATTATATTTCCAGACTTAAGATTCATGTATTAAATCTAAAGAAAAATCTTAACTCGAATTAGGATTGAATTATTACCTAATTGGTTCGTTCTATAGTTTCATTCATTAAGAAAAAATCGAAAATATAAAAGTTAATCTTTTTTAATTAAACTTGAAGATTGTATTAAATTCTTTGAAATTAGTGAGATATATGCCAGAACATTTAGAAAATCTATTCAATTTTAATAATATAGTGGAGTTTTAAGTTTTCTTATCTTTAAATTTACTTTAATAAGAAATCTTCCCTAATTTTTTTAGAAAAAGGATTATATTTCTAATATTTGTTAATTTGTTTCTAGTTTGAATATTTTATCGTTCTTCTTAACAGGTTTATCCACTAAAATTCCAACACTAATACTTTTACTTTTAACCAAAGGAGTTTCAGTTAAGTTCTTTTTTTGTTTTATTTGAAGAGACTTAATTTTTTGACGTAGGTACGTGCTTGTATGAGTCCCTATTATATAAATTTCATCATTTAATTTCAGTTTTCCAGATGTTAATAGAATTTTAGCTGCTTTTTTTTCGGGGTAGTATGACAATACTTTACCAATTTCTATTTTCTTAAAATCAGAGACATTTCCTTCTCTTTCTCTTTCAATTTCGCTTCCTTTTGGTAATCCAAAATAAAAACCTGTAGAAAAGCCCCTATTATAAACTTTTTTTAATCGATTTAACCACTGGATTACTTTTTCTTCTGAATATGATTTATCATAATAAGCATCAATTGCTTCGCGATAGCAGGAAACCGCCTCTTCAATATAAATTGGACCTCTCATCCGACCCTCTATTTTAAACGCATCTATGTTTGCCTCAATCAATTCAGGGATATGCTCTATCATGCAGAGATCCTTAGCATTAATGAAAAAAACTCCATCATAAAGGAACTCATTGTTCTGATCATCTTGCACCCTCCATTTTCTACGACAAGGCTGTATACATTTCCCTCTATTTGCCGAATAATCTTGAGAACCACATACTTCTGCTGAAAAATAGCATCTTCCCGAAATTGATGTACATTGAGCACCATGTACGAATACTTCAATTTGACTTGTTTTTAAGTTACTTTTTACTTGCTTAATTTGCTCTAAAGACAATTCTCTAGCGAGTATTAGCCTTTCAGCCCCTAATAACTCATAAAACTGTGCAGTTCGAGAATTCGAAATGCTTGCTTGAGTTGAAATATGAAACTTCAACCCTTTTTCTTTTGCTAGTTCAATTGCTCCAATATCGTGAATGATTACAGCATCAATTTCTGCTTCTACTGCTTTATTTAATATTTTGTCCAGCAATTCAAATTCATAATCATAAATTATTACATTAGTAGTCAAATAGGCTCGAATATGATTATCATGGCATAGTTTTACAATCTCATTCAAATCTTCAAGCTTAAAATTATCACTATACATTCGCATGTTTAATGATTCAATACCAAAATAAACAGCATCTGTTTTATTCAAAACCGCATTTAAAGATTTGTAATTCTTTAGAGGAGCCATTAATTCAACTTTTTTACTCATGATAATTCAGTTTTAGGATTATAGGTCACTTATATACTTACTTTTAGATTAGTGAGATCATATTTTTTCAACTGATAACATATAATGAATCCACTTTTAATTGTTTATGATATAATCTTGAAAAAAAAAGTGCAAAAAATATAAAAAAAAATAATTAAAATAAATTTTTTAAGGAAGTATGGCATACCAGATATAGAATAACACCAAGCCAATTATGAAAGCGAGGACTGCCCAGATATATGTCATATGTTTTGCATAATTTCGATATCGCTTTCCTGTCTCGGTTTCAATTGTATCGACTTGAATATAAGGACTAGGTCCACGGCGATACCATCCTTTAATTCTTACTCTCTGACCAACTATTTTTTTAACTCGAGTAATGGCGAAAAAGAAATCTACTATGCCTAAACCAAACCTATAATCAACATATAATAAGCCAGTATTATCTTGTAAATATAAATCTTCACCGAAATAATAGCCGGGCATACCCCTTCCAATAATTCTTCCCTCTATAAAGGTTGGAACAGTACGTATTGGCGAAACTTTTATATTTGTTACCAAATCTATGACATTCTTTGGTTCAAATCCGCCTTTATAGACAAATTTGGTTTTTATAAGTGAACCAAAACCGATAAGATAAAAACCAACGGCCCAGAATAGTATGAGGTTAGAAAGTGTAAATGTATTTATTAGAATATTTGAAAATCCTGCGGCTCCAAAAATCCAAAGTATTGTCATTCCAACTAAAGCGATAAAAATTAATAGTGGCAAGAATTTCACTGCTACATCGACTAAAAATTCATCCATCATAGTTTTACCTACTTGTTCTTTCTTTATTTGCTTAGCTTTTGAGAAGTCTAACTCTGGTTTAATTCCATACAATTCGCATTGATTATTTAGTCTCATTATCCGTTTCGCGGGGAGTGGATGGGTACTATACATTTGATAATATTTAGCCCATGGATTAAAAAGATCCCAAGCTGCTGCAGCCTGAATTGCGTCCTTGGAATATCTTCCTGAACTACTCATACTTTCTGCTGCAAACGAAACTGCACTTTTAGGATCGAAAATTCCAATACTTCTTAGAGCTCTAACACCTGACTTTTGTTTTTCCTCATATTGAGCATCAATTAATAAACCATAAGCAATTTTTACCAGGGCTGTAGATAAAGCATTTGGGTTCTCTGTAAGCTCTCCAGCATGTTCATCAGCATAATATTCTCTTATTCGACTGATGATTAGGGATATAAGATAACCAATATAATATGCGATGAAAGATAAAATAGCGATTGCGATAAGTACTAATCTTATGATAGCTCCTTCTTTATCTCTGGTCCTGGAAAACCAACTGGCATAGTAAGCCCATCTTGCAATAGTTAATAAAATTAGTGGAACTGCAAAGACTAATGTCATTAATATAAAATCATTATGAACTACATGGCCTAATTCATGGCTCACAACAGCCTTTTGCTCCTCTTCATTTAGATAATTTAAGATTCCTGTTGTAATTACAATTCTGGCACTATTTTTTGTCCATCCAAAAGTAAAAGCGTTAGGGTTCCCATCTCGTATAATACCCATACGGGGGGTTTTGATTCCTCTAACAGCAATCACTTTGTCAACAGCCTCTGCCAAATGGGGGAATTGATTTCTAAATTGGTCGTAGGGAATCCATTCTATATGATACACCCAATTAATCAGGATGGGTGATATCAAATATTGAAAGAAGATAAGGAATAGTGTAATTCCAACCATTAACCACAATGACCAACTAAACCAAATACCAATAGTAAACACAATTGCATAAATGAGGCCAAATAGCGCCACCATTGCCAACGTTGAACTTAATCTCAGACCTATAATTTATCACCTTCTAGTTTTAATTTTTTGTATAAATTTATTATTGGAAAAATCCGAATCAACATTATTAGTTAAATAAACTCTTCTCGTAATTATATCTTTTTCTATTTTTGATAATAAATTATTGATGATATGTTGATATTACTGAAAATAATATTATGATTTTGTAAGTAGTATCATTATTACAAATAGTTAAAACGTTGAATTTTTATTATTATTTAGAAACAAATATTAATACCGACATTAAAGTGAAATAGCTTTGAATGTGGAGAAGAGAAAACTGTTTGACGCAACGGACAACCTAGTTTCACAACAATTTTACAAGGATGGACAAGATATAATTCTGGGCAGAACTCCTGATATAAAAGTAAAAATCAGTAAATCTGGTCAAATCGTAAAGAAATTCAAAGACTTATTTAATGAGAATCTAAAGTATTTCTTAGAAGGAAATTATAAGAAATTTCTCGTTCCTTTCAAAAAAATTAAGGGTATAAATGAAGAAACCATCCAACAAATACATAAAGATCTAGAAAATAAACTTGAACATTTTAAGGGCGAAAATTCGGAAACTGGAAATGTAATTATATATACTCTTGTTTTAAGTTCATTAATTTCGAGAATAAGAGATATACATTTTAATGATTCTATCGAAGAAGTGAAAAAGAGGATTAGTAAGAAATCTCATAAAAATTCTTATAGTCTGAGTGAAGATGAGATTCAAGAAGCACTAGATAATCTTTTTATGAGAAATAATAAAAATATCTCAATTTTATATAACATCTCATACTTAAATGCTCTAGCAGAATCGTTTAATTATAAAAAAGTTGCACATATTTGTAAGATACAAAGGAGCAAATTTATCAACCAAATTGTTAGGATGATCTTTTCCTCGCGTTAGAGTTAAGGATCTTCCTAATTAAAAAGAAATACCATCTGATATGAAAATTATGATTTTTAATAGAACCTATTTTAATTTTAAATAAGTGTCCACATCATCTTTCATAGCCAAAATTTGAGAAATAACATGAGAGAGTTCATCAACATTAAGTTTATCTTTCTCGATTAAGGCTTTTGCTAAATCTTGATAAATTTCAAATGTATTTGAATCAGTTAAATTTTTAAGCTTGCTACTAAAGGAATATAGATTTAAATAGGTATCCTTATAATCTCCATCTTTTAATGTTTTTCTCCCTAAATTATCTACCGTCTTGCTTAACTCTGCTTTAGCTCTTTCTAAGTAATATTGTAATTTTATTTTTCTATCGATAATCTCATCTTTAATGCCTTTTGCTTCTTTTTGAAATTGAATAAAACCTTCCTCATCTTTCAGTTTGCCTGAGATTTGAATCAATTTTTCAGTTAAAGCTAGTTTTTCCCTAAAATTTTCGGTTTTTAATAATTTTCTTTGTAACACTATTTTTTCATCAATTAGAGATTTCTTAATTTCATCTGATACATCCTTTTTATGAGACCAGATAGATTTTAACACAATATCTTGTTTTTCAATTAAAGAGGTTCCCTCAACTAATTTCTTTTTCGAAAGAATAAGCTCAGTTAATGGCTTATCTAATATCTTAAATGTTTTTACACTTTGATCCCAATTGATAAATAACTCTTTATAATCTAAGATAATTTTAACTACTTTAGGAATTAATTTATTAATTGTTTTGTTGTCTTCCTTATCGGCAATTATAACGAGATCGGATTCCGTTTCAGGAATATATGTAATTAGAACAAAATAATCCCCTAATTCGATATTTTTTAATTCTTTAGAACCACTCAGAACCATTTCTGAAATGAACGATTTCAATGCAGAAAAAAAGGCTGAAAACATTTCAAGTTTACCATCACTTACATCTTGAAAGTTTTTATCATATAATAAAAGTCCCGATGTGCTCTGATATAGGAATAAGGAATAGATCATTTCAATCCAATATTTTAGATGTTATATTTTTACAAATTAGGTTGAAATAATTAAATTATTTCAAATAATTAATGATGACTTACCTTTAAGTAATTATGGAATTAAATAAAATTTTTTATTAAAATATATCTAATAATCTTTATTTTTAAATCCATATTCTTATAAGACTTATTTGAATATTTGATGCATAGATTTAATTGACTTTTTAGACTTTTATCGTGATATATTTAAAATATTAAAAGAATTTATTTTATCTATTAAGTTATTTTATCATTAGGTGATACTATTGTCTACAAATCAGCATGAAGAGATTGATAAAATAGTTAGTAAATATCAAAACAAGCAAGTCACACTCACTAAAGCAATTAAGAAATACATCAAACCAGGTGACCGAATATTTATAGATTCTGGTTGTGCGGAACCAATAAATCTTACCCAGAAATTAATTGAATTAGGTCCAAAATTACCTGATGTTGAGATATTACATTTTTTAAGTTTAAGCGATTTAGATTATTATGAAACTGCTGGTGGAATTGAAGATCTTTTTAGGCACAATGCTTTCTTCATTGGAAAGTCGATGCGTAACTTTGTTGAAAGAGGGCAGGCAGATTACACCCCAATGCCTTTATCTGAAATTCCTCGAATATTTAAAAGTGGACAAATGCATTTAGACACTGCTCTGATTCAAGTCAGTCCTCCTGATAGATATGGATTTTGTAGTTTTGGAATTAATGTCGATATTGTTAAAACTATTGCGGAGGCAGCAGATACAGTAGTTGCGGAGATTAATCCTAAAATGCCACGTACATTAGGGGATGCATTTATACATATGGACGATATCGATGCGTTTATTATTGCTGATCATGACGTTATTGAATTTAACTATGGCGAACCAGATGATGTATCAAAAAAAATAGCAAAATTCGTAGCTAGCTTGGTAGAAGATGAATCAACAATTCAAATGGGAATTGGTCAAATTCCAAATGCAGTAACGGAGGAGCTTATAGATAAAAAAGATTTAGGGGTTCATAGTGAAGTTTTTTCTGATGGAGTTGTTGATCTGGTAGAAAAAGGAGTCATAACCTGTAAGAGAAAAACAATTCATAAGGATAAAATTATTTGCTCATTCGTTATGGGCTCAAGAAGGTTATATAATTTTGTGAGCGATAATCCAATGGTAGAATTTCATACATCAGAATATTGTAATGACCCTTATATTATAAGTCAAAATCATAAGCAAGTAGCTATTAACGCCGCTCTCACTGTGGATTTAACAGGACAAGTAAATTCTGATTCTATTGGTTATCAGTTTTATAGTGGAATAGGAGGACAAGTCGATTTTATTAGAGGAGCAGGACGCGCAAAAGACGGTAAGCCAATAATGGTTGTTCCCAGCACAGCATCGCTTAAAGATGGAACATTAGTATCTCGAATTGTTCCTCATCTTCAAACTGGTTCTGGAGTAGTTATAACCCGTGGAGACGTCCATTATGTGGTATCTGAATGGGGAATTGCCTATCTTTATGGTAAAAGTATAAGAGAGAGAGTCCTTGAAATGATAAATATAGCTCATCCTGATTTTAGAGAAAAATTGCTGGAACATGCGAAGAAATGGAATTATGTATATTCGGATCAGAAATTACCCGTGTCTATAGACGGAAGAATAAGTGTTTATCCTCAAAAGTATGAGACTTTTCTTAAATTAGAAAATGGAAAGACTATTAAAATCCGTCCAGTAAAGCCGACGGATGAGAGAATGTTTCAGGAACTCCATTATTCGTTAGATGATCAAGATCGCTATTATCGATTTTTTACTCCTGTGCATGATTTCCGCCATAGATTAGTTCAACCTATGATAAATATTGATTATTCGACGAATATGATATTAGTTGGAGAATACTCTGAAGATAGCGAGAAAAAAATCATAGCAATTGGAGGAATCTTCAGGACAGAAAACCTCTCAATAGCAGAATTGGCATTTGTCACTCATAAAAATTGGCGTGGTCTTGGAATTACTAAATTTTTGTTGAATATTTTGGTTAAAATCGCTCGTGAACTAAAATATAAATCATTTTCAGGTTCAATTCTCCTTGAAAATAGACCAATGCTTCATATTATTGATAATGCAGGATATAAAATAACATTTAGGCATATGGAGGGAGGAGTTTTAGATTTTATTATGGATATCACGAAACAATCTTAGTCTATTATTTTAAGCATGCTAACCAAATTGATAAAACCAGACGTAGTTATTAGCAAATGCATTGAATTTGATTATTGTCGATGGAATGGCAGTATAATTAAGAGTCCTTTCGTTGAAATTTTAAAAAAATGTACGAATTTTCGCCCTCTATGTGCTGAATTTGAAATTGGTCTAGGGGTACCAAGAGATCCTTTCCCTGAAGAATTGATGAACTTTAATTTAAGAGATACTTGGCGTGGAAGGGAGTATTAGATAAAAAAACAACAATATAAATAATAAAATAATAGTTCCAATTAGAACTATTGCATTACAAATAATTCCTAAAAAATTAATTTAGAAGATTTATAAGATATAGTCACTAAATTCTTTTTAACTCACGAATTATCATTCTTAACAACATAATTGGTGCATATAAATACTCATATCAGAGTTTCATAAATTATACAAAAAAAGTGGTTTAAATAAAAAAGTAATTCAAGAATTTCAAAAGATTATTTATTCATATTATAGGCAGAACGGCCGAAAATTTCCATTTCGAGAAAATCTCTCTCCTTATAATGTCTTAGTTTCAGAAATAATGCTTCAGCAGACTCAGACAAGAAGAGTATCAGAAAAATTTCTGAATTTTGTAAGAAAATTTCCTAATTTTAAAGCTCTTTCAGAAAGTTCACTTGAGGAAGTATTAAAAGCATGGCAAGGTTTGGGATATAACAGAAGAGCTATAGCCTTGAAAAAAATAGCAGAAACTGTAATTACTGAATATGAGGGAATATTACCTGATTCAATTGAGATTTTAAAATCATTTCCTCAAATAGGACACAATACAGCCTCTTCTATTGCTGCATTCGCATTTAATAAACCATCAATTTTTATAGAAACAAATATACGCAGAGTATATATTTACTTTTTCTTCCCACAGAAACAAAAAGTTGATGATAAAAATATCCTACCAATAGTAAAAAAAACTATTGACAATGAAAATCCGCGAGAATGGTATTATGCTCTTATGGATTATGGTGTAATGTTAAAAAAAAAATATCCTGAACTTAATAAAAGGAGTAGAACTTATCGAAAACAATCTCAATTTAAAGGTTCTGATAGGGAAGTAAGAGGAAAGATTTTAAAATTAATTTTAAATCATAAAAGTTATTCAACATCGAAGTTAATTAAAAAGTTAGAAATAAATCAAAATAAACTTACTAAAATATTAGTTCAATTACAACAAGAAGGCTTCATTCAGATTAATGATGATTTGATTATAATGGGGTAAAACTTAATTAACTCATTTTATTTTTCCAGTTTTCAAATAATTTCCAATCTTTATTGCCAATTTTTCTTGTTTTTTCCACTCTCCAAATGCAAATCCTTTCGATGTTAATTCCTTTATAGCTTTTTCAATATCTTTATGTATTCTACCCACTTCTTTTTTAGCAAATGGAGTCTGTGGTAATGGAATAAAAGAATGAGTGTGAATTTTTGCTCCCATTTTTGCTAATTTTTTCATCATATTGATGGTCACTATTATGTCTTGTTCATTTTCGTTAGGTAACCCAAAAATAAAATCTACATTAGCTTTGAGATTTTTAGATAAGGTTAATTCCACTGCCCTATAAACATCTTCAATGGTATGATCTCTATGGCAAAAGTCTAATACTCTCTGGCTGCCAGATTGCGCCCCTATTATGATATTATCATTAGATGCATAGTTTAGGATTAAATCTAAAGTTGAATCATTGACATGTTCGGGTCTGACTTCTGAAGGAAATGAACCAAAAAAGATTCGTCCTTCTGGCTGAATTATTTCCTTTATTTTCTGCAATAAGTCTTCTAGTTTAGAAAAATTTAATGTTTTACCATTTTTAGAACCATATGAAAAAGCATTTGGAGTAATGAACCTGATATCAGTTAAATTTTTTCTTTTCATCAATTTAACGTATTTACAAATCGACACTATACTTCTATGTCGAGGGTAACTGCCCAATATAAAAGGAGTTTGACAAAAATAGCAGATATAAGGACATCCTCTGGTTATCTCAATTGGTCCAAATTTATTATATTTAACTGGAAAAGGAGGATATCTATCTAAATTAATCGGATTTCTTTTACCAGTATGATAGTATTTTTTATTTTTATCAATATATGCAAGGCCTTGGATATTTCGATAATCTCTTTCATTCTTAAACTCATTTAAAAAATCTATTAGAGTTTCTTCACTCTCTCCTATAAAAACAACATCAAATCCCATTTTAAGTGTCCCCATAGGATCTCCAGATGGATGTGGTCCACCAGCAATACAGAAAACTTTATTTCCAAATTGTTTTCTTATAATTTTCATTAAATTGAAAATCTCCCAAATCTGAGTTGTGAAAAATGAAATTCCTAATATAATATATTCAGAATCTTTAACAATCTGTAGTAAATCCCTTAAAAGCTCTTCTGTTGTGCTAATAAAATAAACTTTAATATCTTCAAGATTTTTCTCATTCTCTAAGGCACCAATTAACGCATTAAAACTATACTTATTAACTTTATTATAGTACACAATAAAAGCGATTTTTTTCTGCACTTGCTGCCTCCAATTTATAGTATATTAGATTATTTGAAAAAAAACTCTACTTTATTATGTTATCTAAATAAAATTAAATAATATAAATATTGGATTATATTAGTTTTATAAAATAAAATATGATTATTAGAATTAAAAAAAAAATTCGAGTGAAAAAAAATGCTGTTAAATCAGATTATTGCTACGACTTCCGAAGAGGTAGGTGTTTCTTGGTTTGATTTCTACTCTATTGGTCATATTTGCTTTGGTATTGGTTTGTTTTTATTCTTTTCTCTTTTTTATTCTATTCCCAAAGCTCGAGGTGACACACCAATTTTTTCATTATTACTTGTATTTATTTTAACATTCATTATCTTGGTTCTCTGGGAAGTATTTGAAAATACGTGGTTTATACCACTAGGTTGGAAGTTTGAAAACCGACTAGACAGTCCACAGAATATTTTTACGGATCTTGTTTTTGGAGTAATAGGTTCATTAGGTTCGTGGATTTTTGCATATATATCCTTTGAAAAAGAAAAGAAACATTGGCCGTACTATGTCTTTGGTATAATTTCATTTGTGATATGGCTTGGAATATTTATAATACTTCGGTACTTAACCTTTATGAATTCACCCATCATTTAATTAAAACACAATTTTTTTTTATTTTTTAACCTTTTAACTAGTTTAACGTGGAAAATTTTACTAAATTCATAAAATTCAAGAAAGGAAATATTCCCTTAATTTTATCGGTTCCACATGGAGGGATATTAGAATGTAGTGAAATTCCTAACAGATTAGACGGAATCCTTGGGATTGATAAAAATACAATTGAATTGACTCAAAATTTAATAAGAAATTTTGAAAATTTATCTGTAATGTATTTTTCTACTCAGAGAACTCCCTCTTATATTTTATCAAAGGTCCGACGCAGCAAAATAGATTTAAATAGAACGGAAACAGAAGCTTATTTGCCAAGTTCACTACTTGCTAAAAAAATATATCAGTTTTATCATGGAAAAATTAGAGAATTAATAGATTACAATTTATATGAATATAATTACTCAATTTTACTTGACATTCACGGATTTGAAAAAAGTAAACGCCCCTCTGGATTTCGAGACGTTGAGATCGTTTTAGGGACAAAGAATTTAGCTACATTTTATCGCGAACCAGTTTCCATAAAATATAGAGATAAAAACTTGCGTGGAGAGATTATTAAAAATTTCATTAATTTAAACATTCCTATTGCTCCAGGTCATCCCAGAAGAAGGGAATATATATTAACTGGGGGATATATAACACAAAAGTATGGTATATCTGAAATACCAGGTAGCCAAACCATGCAGATAGAATTTTCTGATAAAATTAGAATATATGATAAACATTTAAGAAATTTAATATTAAAATCTCTCGCAGACGTTCTTTTAAAGCATATTTCAGGCATACATCAGACATAAATTTTTTTCGATTTGACTAAACCTTAAACTTTTGTGTTTAAAAATTAAAACCTTACTCTAAGTACCTTAACTCTCACTTTTAGATCGGATTTATAATTATAAATGATAAAATTTTATAGCCATATATCATTTTAAGTGATAATATGGCTGAAAAAATAGGTTTTGTTTTCGACCTAGACGGGACATTTATAAACAGTACTGATATAGGAAATATAATCAAAAGGGAACTCTATAAAGAATTCAATATTCAAACTGATGAAAAAATAGAAAAAGAGATTGAAGATCTCACATATGAAATTATTGCCGGCGAAAATCATAAAAATCTTGGAACCAAATTAATGTGGGCGATATTTAAGAAAGTGGGATTAAATTTCTGGCAAAGAATTAAAGCATTAAAAAGGGCAAATAGTATCTTCAAAGAAGAAATTCCAAAAGTAAAATTATTTGAAGGTTCAGAAGAACTTATAGAATTTTTTGATAAAAACAAGAATTATTATGATTATGCAATTATAACTACTTCCTCTGCTAAAGAGGTTGATGATCGATTGAAAAAATTTCCGAATTTTTATAAAAAATTTGATGGAAAGATAATTTCAAGAGATTCTGTAAATAATCTAAAACCGCATCCTGAAAGCATTAGTAAGGTTTCTAAAATTTTGGGAATTCCATTAAACCGTATTGTTTTATGTGGAGATATGCATACTGATATCCTTTTGGGTAAAAATGTGAATGCAATTACTATTGGTGTATTAACAGGAATCTTTTCACGTAAAAAACTGCTTGATCTCGAACCTGATTTTATATTTGATTCTATTGCTGATATTCTTGAACATATTGAGATAATAAAAGATAAAGTAAATAATAATTAAAACAAAAAGTTTTAGTTCTAAAAAACTAATATTTTTCAAAAAATAGGTATAATTTAAAAAAAAATAACGTTATTAGTAATTTTAATTATCTGATTGATGCATGAATCTATTAAGTCTTCGAATTTCATTTAGGTTGGTCTAATAGGTTCTAAATAATCTTGAATATATTCTGCAAGAGATCCGAATGACATAGTTAATTGTAGATCTCCCTCAATCTTCAGATCACCGCTCATGTAAGCAGAGGTTCCATCTACTTCTCCACTAAAAAACTGTCGAGCAAAATCAATATCCTCTAAAATCATCGTTACGTCGGGGTCGTCAGCTTCTTGATCCATTACGAATGAATATTTTCCATCTTTGATAACCTGATATCCTCTCATATTCCCAATTTTCCATTGTATTGTCCCTTCAATATCTTCCAAATCTTCTTGAAATTCCTCATCCACCTTAGCGATCTCTTCTAAACATTTAAGCATGATGTAAAACATCATTTTTACTTGAAGTTCCTTTTTCTCCATCTAATCACCCTTTAACCTCCCGTTAATCCTTCGGCGTATTTAGCAACGGTCTCAGTGATAAAAGCTAATTTTCCAGCCTTTTCTGCATCTGAAAATTTTATGATATTCGGTAATTCACTCGCATCAACCTGTCCTGTTAACATTTTTAGAGCATTTCCCACATCTTCGATTTCAAAGGTAACTGTTGGTTTATCTGCTATTCCATCAAATCCTTTGATACTCTGATCTTTTATAACAGTATATGTAGCGATATCATCACCTATTTTCCATTGTATTACTTCGTCAATCCCGGCTAACTTACTCTTAAAGGCATCATCCATTTTAGCGATTTCTCCTGCGGCAAAACTTATCATACTACTTAATACTCTCACACATACTTTTTCTTCTACCGACATTTTAATACACGCCCTTAGTTTTTAATTAAAGAATTTTTTTTTGGTTAAATAAGTATTATTAATTTATAATTACCAAATTCTATAAAAATGTTTAGTTTCTTATCCTAGATTTTACATCCTTAAGACATTACGACCGTAGATAAATATAACTTTGATTTCTTACCTAAAAGAAAATAAAATTTAAAAAAAAAATCTTATTTTGATTGCAGTATTTGAAATGGGGCAGCTGAACACCTCCAAATCGCCAAATCTTCGAAACCTAAAACCTCTGCATATGTTTTCTCCCCATTACAAGTAATTTTTAATTTCTGCCATAAAATATCGGCAATTTCTTCAATCGTTTTATCTTCGGTAATTATCTTCGAGGCATCAATATCAATATTCGAAGCCATCCAATCACAGGTTTTGGGATTACCGCAGAGTTTAATTACCGGGGTTATCGGATTACCACACGGGCTCCCCCTTCCTGTCGTCATACATATAATTTGAGCACCCGATGCTGCTAAACCAGTCATAGATTCAACATCTAGACCTGGTTCGATCATAAGCCATAGTCCCTTTCCTTTAGGAGCCTCAGAATATTCGATAATACCTTGAATTGGTGCCTTTCCGGCTTTCGCAATAGTTCCCAGAGATTTTTCCTCAATTGTCGTTAAACCGCCCTCGATATTACCGGGCGTTGGTTGTACACCTCTAAAATCAATACCATATTGTAAGATGTTTTTTAGAAAGTTATTTAAAGTTATTTCGATTTTTTCAGCCAACTTTTTATCCACAGCACGTTTCGATAATAAATGTTCTGTTCCGATCCATTCGGTAAATTCGGGGAGGATCGAAGTTCCGCCTAGATTAACAACCTTATCAGAGATTAAACCAACAGTAGGATTAGCTGTGATTCCTGATATAGAATCTGAACCTCCACACTCTAATCCTAAAACTAAGTGGGAGAAGTCAAAAGGTTCTCTTTTCATTTCACTTGCTTGAGCTGCCATTTCTCTCCCAACCTTTACTCCCTTTTCAATTGCTGCAGCAGTACCTCCCTGTATTTCTTGGACATTAAAATATTCGACCGGTTTTTTTGTTCTTTTAATATTTTTGGCGATAAGTTTATTACTCAAATTTTCACAGCCTAATCCTACGACAATTACTCCAAATACATTAGGATTACTACCTAAACCCACCAATGTGCGTAGAGTATAGGTGTAATCAGGACCAAATTGTCCACAACCAAGGGGATGAGTTATGGCAACACCATTTTCAATTTTATTAGCAATTTGTTGGGCTACTCGATTTACACAAACAACTGAAGAGATAATAGCGATTTTATTCCTAATTCCGACCTTACCCTTAGGTCTTTCATATCCCATAAATTCTTCACTCAAATGCAGTCCTCTCCAAATAATGACTTTTAATATTATGAGTGTGAATCCAATCACCCACTTTTATATCTTCAGTGGCAATCCCGATAATTTGGCCGTACTTTTTAATTAAATCACCTTGATTTAAGTTTTTTAAAGCGAATTTATGGCCCATAGGAATATTATGATTAATTTTTATACTTTTTCCATTGATTTGAATTATTTCATCCTTAGGAATATCTGCTAGACTTGTAGCACAATTATCTTCAGTATTCATTATTATGTATTTGTATTTCATTAAAATCACTAAATTGTAATTTAGTTCATAAAATATCTAATTAAAATGTAAATTTGAAAAGTTTAATAGATTATGATTTTTACAGAACTCGGTTAAGTAATTTTGAGTTTTAAAATATAAATTTTAAATTTTTTTAAAGATTACACAAGTTGACTTTGGACTTTAAAAGTTTGCTTTATAATGAAAAACGACCAAATAGAAATTGACGACATCGAGGCTTTTATAGATGGGTTAAAGAAATCTTTCGATTCTCTTGACGAAGTAGATTCTCATCAAGGGTTTCAAATGCAATTAGCAAAAGCAATATCTTCCTTACGAGAGAAAAAAGTCTCGAAAATTGAACCATTACCTAAAAGTATTGGACCAATTGACGTAAAAAAGTATTTATTGAAAAAATTAGAAGATTTAACAAGTATTTTAGAATCTGATGATATTAAAAGTTCAAAAAAATTTAATTTGGTAATGGAAATCGCTAAATTAAGAGAAAAATTAAATGAGTTGTAAAAAACATAATTCATTGGGATAGATTATGCTCTTTTTAAATAATTAGAGATCTATATCTTCTCAAAAATAAATAGGAGGGAGTTTTTATAATGTTAATAGATGTTCATTGCCATTGTAATCTCTATTTGAATATTGATGAGATTATTAAAGAAGCAGAAAATGAAGGGGTCAGAAAAATCATTTGTGTTGGAATGAGTGCCGTTGGTCTTGAAAGAGTGTTAGAAATCGCGAAACAATTTGATCAGATATACCCAGCATTAGGCATTCATCCAGAAGAGGTAAGGTTAAATAAAGAGATTGAAAGTCAATTAGAATCTATAATTGAATTTATAAGAGATAAAAAAGATTCCATCTGTGCTATTGGTGAAGTTGGTATCGATCATCACTTCATAAAAGAAAAAGAGTTATATCCGTTGCAAAAAGTAATATTTGATAAAGTGTTAGCATTAGCTCAAGAATTACAATTGCCTGTAAACCTCCATACAAAAGGAGCAGAAAAAATAATATTCGAAACCTTGCCTTCCTATAACCTTTCTAATATAAACATTCACTGGTATTCGGGACCGGAAACTTATTTAATGGAAGGAATTGATAGAGGTTACTATTTTTCAATTACTCCAGCAATTAAATATTCTCCTGCTGTAAAAAAAGTAGTTTTAAAAGTAGATAAAGAGCATATACTTTTAGAGAGCGATGGACCAGTGGAATATTCTGGAAAAATTGGAACTCCCGCAATGACTCGTGAAGTTTTAGAATTAATAGCAAAAATTAAAGAAATCCCCGTTGATAAATTGGAGCTTCAAATTGAGAAAAATACTCGAGCTATCTTTCCAAGAATCTTTTAAAAATTATACATTCTACTCTTTTCTATCTATTAATAATGTACCTGCTACCCCTACATTTTCGGGGTTATGCTCGTTAATAAGGACCACATATGCAGATCTTGGAATTTTATAAGCTTTTTCAAGAGCATCTGTAATTTCTTTTATTAAAGTTCGTTTAATCTCTAGATCTTCTATCTTAGGTCCATCTATCACAACATTTGGCATTTAACTTAATCACATTTATGAATTTTATTTTTGATAATAATAAACAAGATGTACTAATTATTAGATATTTTCCTTTTTCTCCATTAGCTCTACAACTCCTTGTGAAGGATCAAAATTGAGAAATACACCAAGCGATAACCCAGAAAATCAAATATTTGAAAATACTAAAAGAATTCCCTTTATTATCTAACAGCAAATTTAGATAGTTAAATGTTAAAAATCTATAGAGATAATATAACTTAACAAATTTTTTAAAAAACATAATTTATTATTAAAAAAGGTGAATATTCAAATGGTAAAAGAACAACCAATGTGGTATGAGGTTGATTTTGTCAGAAATCTTCTGCCTATGATGAGTTCAAAAGCTTTGAGAGGTATATCAGATAGTTTTCATGTTCCTCATATATTTAAAGGTGAACCAGCCCTTATTAGTGTTGCTTTATGGCTAGATGCCATGCTTGAGAATAATGAAAAAAGAGCTTTATTCATTACAGATGATTTTACTAAAAAGTATGCTAAACGTGTAGGAGATTCTCTGGAACGCGTAGGTTTTGAATATAGAGTCTGGTCTGGGGCTCGACCAGAAGTTCCTTATTCTACAATTAAGGAGGGTGTAAAAGTTTGCGAAGAATTTAAGCCAATAGTAGTTTATGCTATCGGTGGGGGGAGTGTAATGGACACTGCAAAATGTGTATTAATTATGTATGATAGACCGAATCTAAATCTCTTCTTGATTTTGCCAATGGATCCTTCAATAGGATTACGTAAAAAATTTAAATATTTTATTGCTATACCTACTACGTCTGGCACGGGTTCTGAAGTTACAGCACTTTCAGTAGTTACTAATGAAGCTGTAGAACCTCCTCAAAAAGTGGTAGTCATGGCCCCCGATAGTCGTCCAGATATAGCTATCTTAGATCCTTATTTCGTAAAAGATATGCCACCATTTTTAACAATGGGCTCAGGTCTAGATGCGTTTGCCCATTCAGTGGGATCCTA
>JBHLNT010000070.1:0-19682 GCA_048941265.1 Promethearchaeota archaeon | reverse complement strand
TAATTAGTATTAATTTTTATGGACATTTGCATAATTATTAATACCAAGTTAATCTAATTATAATTGTGGAAAGTAAAGATTCAGAAGATATGGAAGGTATAGATATTGATATTTTAAGAATGCTTTCTGAAGATGATAGAGTTTCCCTACGAACAATAGCGAAAGAACTCAATAAATCTCCTGTAACTATAAAAGGACATATAGATAAGCTAGAGGAAAAGGGAATAATCAAAGATTATGGCGTTACCCTCAATTATGAGAAGTTGGGTTTTGATATTATAGCTATGATCGAATTAACTATTTCGAAAGGTAAAATGTTAGAAGTTGAGAGAGATATTGCTAAGCATCCTAATATCTTTGCGGTATATGATATTACAGGGGAGTATGACGCGATATTATTGGCAAGATTTAGGAATAGATCAGAACTCAGTGCAATGGTTAAAGAGATCAACAAATATGAATATGTACTAAGAACTAATACACATCTAATTTTGAACGTCGTTAAGGAAGGAACTGAGTTTCCCGAACTTATCTCTCAGAATAAAGAATAAAAGGCGAGAAGAATAAACAGTAATTTAAGAAAAAATTTAGATGGCTAAAGTATTTATAGAGATGGCAATAAAACATATCAAGTAATAGCAATTCTTTAAAAGAATATTGAGTAAATCAAAATAAATTCTTTTTAGAATGTTCGTGTTGTTTATATTAACAAATAATAATTCTATATTTTGTTCGTTCCACTATGAAAAACATCTCTCTAAATCGGTGTAATTTTATATCCATACTTTTTTTATTCGTTTGAAGTGGTAAAGATGGTGGTGTTATTTGAGTAAGTTTGAAATGAGATTCACAGGGAACTTTAGAATTTATAGAAATTGCTTTTCTTGGAATGGATGTGATGATCAATTAAAAAAACGGATAGAAAAGTTTAACTCTATAAAAGATAGAAGGGCCAAATTAGCTAAAAAAAGATACAGCACATAATTATCAAAAAGTTTATAGGATTTATAAAAATCCAGTTTATTAATTTAATTAAATAGTTCCTCTCTTTTAGATTTTGTTCTGACACTAAAAAAGATATATTAGGGCTAGGGAACAAAAAAAATAAAGCTGTTAATATTTACTACCTTAAGAAATAGCATTATATAAGTTGTCGCCAATAATTGCGCCTATTAATACAAAAATAAAGCATAGAACTGACCCAAGCAATAAATTTATTATCAATTGCTTGGATGTTTTTGTATTATCTTCTTGCGCAGGGGCAAAGCAAGCCATCATCGCACCATAGATTCCCATAGCTCCACCACCTAATATTAAAATAAAAGCAATATTTCCAGAAAAAATGATTTCAATTAAGAATCCCTGGATTGCTCCTAAAATAAAAAACTCTCCGGGATTTAAGGTTCTTTTAATATGTAATAAATAGATTCCTACTCCAATACCTAAGAAAACGGGAACCGCAAGTAATAAATCATGTTCTAAGCTTTTAGCCATTCCTCCTAATCCGCCACCATTATAATAAATGATGGTTTCTTCTATGATTGCTAGAATAAATACTGCTGGGAGATATAACCATCTGAAATTTTCTTTGAGAAAAGTAGAGTTGTGAAATTTTATGAATAGAAATACTGTAAATAGCAGCCAAAATACGAGAATAACTCCCGCGAGAATTGTCTGAATATTCATTTCTATGATTCCAGAAAGAAAGAATAAAAATGTGGTTAGGAGGTAGAATATGATAATAATTAACACTAATTTCCTCAAAAACCCCGAGTCATTTTCGTCATAAAACAATATTTTTTCAAACTTAGTAGACATTAAGTTCCCTTAGACGATATTTTTTAGAATAAAAATGATAAAGAGCGATTTAATAAAAATTTTCATCAATAAAAATACAATAGAACTGTGATTCAAAATTTTATATATTTAGAGAGAGAATAGATATTAATCATATGAATAAAAATTAAAAGGAAAAAGCTAATATGGATACAGAAAGTTGGAGGGTTAAGGCATATAAGTTTCAAGTAGTAGGAGCAATTATATCCGTCATTTTAATCATTATTGCGATGGCATTTTACACAGGTGGAACTCCCGATAATCCAAGTATTCAAGGTTATTCATTCTGGGATAATACTTTAAGTAATTTAGGAATGTCAGTTGCCTATTCGGGTAAATCAAATACAATTTCCATGATTCTTTTCAGTATAGCACTTATATTTAGTGCTGCATCGCTGATTCCGTTTTATCTAGCAATTCGGTTTTTCTTTACTGAGGTTAAAAGAGAAAAATGGCTTAGTAATATTGGTACAATTTTTGGAATAATTACTTCGATTTCGATAATAGGGATAGCTATTTCTCCTGTTGACATCCTTGAAGAACAACATATGCTCTTTGTTTATATAAGTTATACATCTACATTAATTATGAGTTTTTGTTTTTCCATATCAATGTACTTGAATAAAGAATTTCCAAAGCAATACGCATATATTTTTTTTATTTTTACAGCTGTTAATTTTATTCTCTCAATAATGGGATTGGTGGGATTGGCGTCAAATCGGGCCCTAATGGTTATTGCACAAAAAGTTGGGTGGATTGCCCAAATAGTATGCTTTGTTATATTAAGTTATGGATGTTGGAAACTCGTAAAATTATAATTTTTTTTTTAATTTAATTTCTTTATTGTAAATTTATTTGTCGTTTTGCCAAGGTGTAAAGCAATCCAATTATTAAGACAAGCAGTATGGATATAATAAGAATTATTTGATAAACTGCATTAATTCCACCAGCATTAAAAAACGGTTCATAAAAGGCAGGAACAAGTGCATTTCCTATAAAATATCCTGCTGTTAAAAGTCCAGCAAGAGCTCCACGCCTTTCGGGAGAAAGAATCTGACTATAATACAAAATAGAAGGAAAGAGAATTCCTCCTGCGATACCTGCTAAAAATAAACAAAGAGCCACATAAATAGTAATCTCAGAACGGGTAATATCTCCTAAATAGATAAGTAAAAATGTTGTCAATAAAAGTGAAGTTAACCCAACTGATAAAGTAAAACCTATACCAATCCGTTTAATCATATTACCATTTATCAGTCCAGAAATTGTACCGGCAATCCCAACTAGACTTAAAAGGATCCCTATGACTGATTCATTTACAGCTCCAGTAAATGCTCTTGAAGTCCAGATGATAATGGCTAAATAAGTTAATGATATTAAAAAAGCTGAGAAAATCATGAGAATTATGGTTGGTCTTCGAATCTCTTGGTAAATATGAGAGATTAAAACACGTGGTCCCAAATCGCCATGGGCTTTTTGAGGAGGCTTTTTAACTGTGAATAATACGATTATAGATGTGATGACAATCAAGATAAAAATAATATAAATATAACGCCATCCAATTTGGACTATTTGCCCTGCAAAAAAGGGTCCTAATCCCACTCCGAAAGCAGCAACAGCTCCCAAATAGCCCATTTTTTTTGGAATTTGTGGTCCGGGTGGAGTTATATCAGTCATTAACGCAATTAAGACGGGATTGACAAATCCAAATCCAACCCCTGCTAAAAAATTGCCGACAACAAACATCAATAAAGTAAAAGAAATTGCGGCAATGAACCAACCAAATCCAAATATGATGAGGCCAAGGGTTATAACTGGAAATCTACCTTTAACATCAGAAATCGCACCCGAAAAGAGTTGGATTATCGCAAATGGAACCATGAATGCTGGAATAGCAATCAATAATGTGCTTGGAGTTACATTAAATTCCTTGGAAAGCACACCAAATAAAACTAAAATAACATTTCCCGTAACAGGTCCAAAGCCAAAAAGAAGGTATATAATGATTTCAATTGTTTTTGATTGTTTATGTGGTTCATCCATCCCTGCTTTACTTATCTCTTGTTTCATTTTTTCCCCTATTTGAACTTGTAAAAGAATAATCAAAAATAAGCAGATTAAACATATAAATATACTTAAATTCTTTTTTTTTGGCTTTTTAAGGAAAAGTAACCTAATTTTTCAGAAGAAAATAACTATACAAATGAGAAAACTTACAAAAAGGTTAAATGTTTAGTTGAAATACTTTTATTTGAACCAATGTTTTTTCACTTTATTTAAAAATAGTCAAGATAATCTTTAACGGTGTATTGAATGAATGATGGAAGTACCCTTACCTAAAAAGGAAGAAAAAAAATCAGAAAAAGACGAAGAGGCTATTAAAAAAGATGAACAAACAGATTCAAAAAAAGAAAGCTTAGCAGCTAGGATCTTAAATCTGCTTTTTGGGTTCCCCGAATACGATCCCGATATCCATGATCTTATCTTTAGAATAAATAATATCATTTAAGAATAATTTTTAATAGCTAATAATAGAGATATAAAAATTCTATTAAAAGTTCGCTAAATAAAGTTAATAATTTCATCTACCACTTTTTCGGGAATCTCAGCATTTATATTGTGATTTTGCTTTTTAAAAACGACGAACTTGGAATTTGCAATAAGCTCATTCAATTCATAACTCCGCGCAGGAGGTATAAGGCTATCTTTATCACCAGTGAGGATTAAAGTCGGAATTTCTAAATTTTTCAATTGTTCTTTTACATTAAAATTATAAATAACATTTTCCAACGCAGCAAAAATTACTTGGGGTGGACACTTCATTTTCCCTTCAACTTCCTTTTCTAAATAATCTGGATGTTCTTTTTTAAATCTAAATGTATAAGCGCTACGTGCTGTTAAAACAAAACTGTCGCGCAAATTTCCCAGATTCCCGCTTTTATAATCCTCTAAAACCTTTATCATTCCCTCCGAATACATAGTATAGGAAGTGCTACCTAATATTAATTTATGGATTATATCAGGATATTTTAAGACAAAGACTTGGGATATCATCCCACCCATACTATGCCCGTAAACAGAAATCTTAGGATATTTATCCAATAATCCTAAATCTTTTAGTAATAAATAATTATCTTCAGCAAATTTTTCTATTGTATATAATTTCTTGGTTGCTTCATAATCATCTTCAAATACCGGTTTATCAGAATCACCATGGCCTCTTAAATCCGATCTTAGAACTAAAAACTTTTTAGTAAGTAATGAAAAAATTTCATCATAACCATACATCCAAGAACCATAGCCATGAATAAGTAAAATCAGACCTCCCGCTCCATTCCCTTCTAATTGATAATTGATTTTAATATCATTATCCAATTTGATAAGAGGCATCATATTTGAAAATGAACTATTTATGATAAATGCATATAATCTAGTTTTTCTTTAACTCTCGCTAATTTTTAATTGAATCTGGTTAAAAAATTCAGAAAGTAATTTGTAGTTTTCTTTTACCTGGAGATACATATTTTCATGTTCCACATCTAATAAATTGCATTGTGACAATATGTTAAGTATTTGTGTTTTTGAATAAGGAAAATATTTGTTTTTTGAAAGGAATTCTGAAAATCTTTCTAAATCCTTCTCAGTTATGATATAATTTACCTGATAAAATTCTTTATATAGATTAATCAGGAATTTTTTTACAAAATCTTTTTCAATTTTTAGTGCTAACTCAAATTCATTTTTATTTATGAATTTATGAATTTGAAATAAGTCAAAATACAAATCACTTATCTTCTTTGCTAAAATTTCTTTGAAATTGTTAAGTTCATTCTCAGAAATGTTTGGTATTTCTTTAAAAAGTCCTTTCACTTCCACATTTTTATCTGAATTTTTTTCAATTACATTAATAGATACATCTGTCAATGAGTTTTTTTTTATTTGATAATAGTCATTTAAGGCATTTTCGTATTTATTGCCAACAGAATAAGACGCTCTTATTGCTTCAGACCCCCCCGCCGTTTTAGGATGATCTTCCACCAAATATTCAAATTTTATAAGAATTTCGAATAACTCATCTCGTAATTGCTTGAGTTTTCGTTTATCATTAGTTATTTTGATACCTTTGGAATAAACAAATTTCATTAATTCTTCTTTTATTTTACTTTTATACAAGTTCCCGATTTTATCAACTGCCTTAAGATTTCTAAGGAAATTAATAATTTCTTCTAAAAATATAGCATATTTCCCTAAATCTTTTTCGAAAATTGTTTTTTTTGTTTGTTCTAAAATTTTTTTTTCAGAAAGTTGTAAATCATATCCTTGCCCTTTCATATATGCAATTATTTCGTTATGGCTCATAGGATTTAGTTCCTGTATCATTCCATCATCAATTATTGCCGGAAATGGTTGATATAGGTCGGATCGTTTAATTAATACATCATTTTCTTTCATATTCATTAAATAATCAATTTGATATGTATTATTTCTACTAGACGTATAATATCCAGTACCATGAAGTTCCTGCAAATTCATTATATTTTTCAACACCTTAATATCTCCGCCATAATTGGCCCTAAATGATACAATATTCTGAAAATAGTTAAATACATTTGGATGTAAATAATGGATTTGATTTGCTAAACATATTAATCCAAAACCTTCTCGTCTAAGGGGATCCAAGAATTTATCTATTCTTCCATAATTCATTGTCTTCTCTAAGTAAATTGTTTCAAAAATTATATCAATGCGAGGAATTACAATTAGTTTTTTATAAAAATCATCAAAGTTTCGGATATAATGAATGATTTTCGACAAAATGATAAATGTTATGAAGATTTGTTTTCTATAATCATTAATTATGGAAAGATCAAGGATAACCGTCCGATCATCTGAAATAAAATCTTTAAATGTAATATTATACTCGTGTTCCGTAAGGTTAGTGTTAAAGAACCGAAAATCTCCTTGAGTAAACTCATCAAATAACGCTATAATCGTATCAGAAATCGGAGTTTTCTCCCAACTCTGTTGGTTTTTCAATTCAAGATTTAAACTTGCGATATCTAAATCAGGATTCCTGAGGATTGTATTCTTAAACAGATCCATTGTCTTTTCGTCTTTTTTAAATACCATCGCATAAGAATCAAATATATAATCTAAGTAATCAGTGTTATTTGTATCATAAGAGATATCAGATCGAATAGGATCTATATTAAATACTCTTCCCAATTTAAAGTGAAGAAAGTCAGGAGCTTGGCGAGTATCTAAAAAATATTTAATTATTTTTGACCATTGTCCAGAGAAATCGAAGATAAGTGAAGGTAATTGGGCCTTTATTAATTCGATGACTAATTTCATCGCTAAATCTTCCCTGTTTTTAGCTTTTCCATTAACTATGAGTAGATTGTGAATTTGGTCTTCTAGAAATCCTGCAGGTACTTCTTGTTCTAAAAATTCTGTATTTATCGTATCACCAAATGTGATAAAATTTTCCAATTGTAAAGGAGTGTTAAATTCAGCGGCAATTTTTGATTCAACTCCTTTTTTAAATTCATCTGCAATTTGTATTAGGTAAATTAGCGCTTTACCCTGGAACATTATATACTTTAAATGAGTTCCGGAGAGATAAATAAATTTATTTTTTAAGGTTTCACAGAGGAAGCCCGAAATTAGCACTTTATTCTTAAGGGGAACGAGTTCAAAACGGTGGTAGTTCATCGTAAAAGAATTAATTAATAGTTTAAGCTTTTGATTTAGTTCTTGTTCCATGCTCAAAATTTCTTCTAAGTTGAGGATTTCTGTATATTTATAATTAAAAATAGAGATTGTCATAATCAATCTCCATATTCCTGCTCGCATATCTAACCAATTCTTGCCTTCTAAATCACTTTTTGAATTACGGGAAGAGTAAGTCAAGGCTCGTTTGGACTTCTCATTTAAGAATTTATAGCATTCTTTATCAAAGCTATAAAAACTCATTGGAGCAGTAATTATATTATAACCAAATGTGATTTTTTCTCTTATTAAAGCTCGATAAAACTTACCTGGATAACATATTGGAAGTTTAGAATGATAAACAGGAGTGGCATATTTAAGATTCACCATTTTTAAATTTATAAGCAGACTATTCACATGTAGAAATAAACTTTCAGAAAGACCCTTTATTCTATAGAAATTTATATCCTTAAAAGGATTGACAATAATAAGATTATTGTTGGTCTTTATATTACTTAAAGATAAATTTGATAATGGTTCACGCCACCAAATCCAAAATATATTTGCCACCAATATTAATCCTAAAAGAACAGTAAAAATAAATAAAAAATTTAATGAGAGTGTTAAATACATAGAGTAAATTAAAATAAAAATGCAAAACAGAAGTTTAACAATTTCATGGAATTTAATTCTTTTTATCATAAACTCATTATTATTTTCAGAAACATTAACAGAGTTATTTTTAGTGACAACTGCTCTTAATGCGGAGATTAGTTCGTTTCCTGATAATAATTTGAGATTAAAATGAGGGAAATTTGCGCTAAAATTTGATCTCATAATTTCTATATATTCGGTTAGTTTTTCTGTAAGTCCTAGTAACTTTTTATTACTCAAAATGCCTCTCACATCATAAAAAGTACAAAAGTGAACGGAGGTATTATAAGAATTTATGAGATCAGTTTTTTGATGATGTTTTAGATCTTCCTGATAATTCTTAGGAGAAATATCCAAGGGTGTTTGAAAGATTTGGTATGAAAAAGGCACTTGAAGCTCGTTCAAAGATTTAATAAACTGATTCAAGGAAGGGTGAATATTCTCAGGAATAATTTTAACATTGAAAATACTTATCCCTACAGTAATCATGTCTTTTTTATTGGTAAAAAATATAATATTTGCATTCTCTTCAGAGAAAAAAAAAATTAAATCCTTGAAGGGATCAAGTCTTTCTAGTTTTCCATTTGAGTGATTATCAAGTTTATTGAAATTTAGCATATTACTTTCAAATGCTACTATAAAAAAAGTAAAGGTAAATAACCCTATTATTAAACTAATAATGAAATTAAAACAAATAAGATACGTACCTACTATAAAAAACGTTATTAACGCAAGTAATGATAAAAATTTCGCATTTAAAAATCCACTATTTATATCTTTATAATTTGGATTGATATTCCATATATTAAGATAATTTTCGAGAGTTTCAACGTGTCTACTCTTGAAGTTTCTTTTTTGATTCTTTTTATTTTCATTTAATTCATCAAATAATGAAAAGCTCATTAATAATTCTCCTCATTTCTAAAATATTTCCAATATAATAGAAAAAATAACATACTCACACCAAATGTGATTAAAAGCAAGGAACTCATTGTCGCTGTTAATGATGGGTAAAACATTGCCTCAAGAATAACTATTAATCCCAATAGGAAAAATAAAATAAAAACGCCAATAAAACTATATCCAAGAATAGACTCTAATGATCTTTGATATATAATATTATCCTTTAACTGCCCGTTTAATATGATCTTTCCATTTTCTTCTTTTTTCAAAGAATTTTCTGCTTTCTTTAGATATATAGCGCTTTCGAACAAGTTCTTATCATATGAGGAATTCAATTCTTTTTGAATGGATTGCTCTTTCGTTCTTAACCTGTGAAGTAATAAAGGTTTAAGTTTATTCTCACTAGTATTTAATTTTCGCCTCTTAAAAGGTGATAAAAAAGAAAATAAACTTATCTCGCTATCGTCAGCAAGTATGTTACTTTCCCATTGTTTATGTAAATTAGGAACATCAATTTTTCTTATTTCATAGTAGATTTTAAATATTTCGGTGATATAATCAAGTGGAATCTCTCCTTTTCTTTTAAGGAATTCCCTTTCAATAAGTTTTATGGTATCAAGGATTTCGTCTCTAAAAAGAGTTATTTTGAGATTTTTTTTTAATATAGAATTAATTAATTTCATATAGCGATACTGTGTTTCTTCAGAGCCCTTGTCTCTGGATCTTATTCCCAATTTGATTCCTATTTCGTCTAAAATGTTGCTCGTAAGAATAAATACTACAACTGCCAGTTTTTTATAATTTTTTGTTTCCTTACATAGTTTAATTAAAGCTTTTAATTTTGCATCTCTCACAATATCGTTCAAGGTTTAACCCCCCTCTTTTTATGAGCCTTCTTGTAATTAAATTCAAAATCTTCTTTTATATCTAAAGGTTTGTCCACAAATTTCAGTTTTAACTCTTCATTGGCAATTAGTTTATCTAAATCGAGGTTTTCTTGAATATATTGTACATACCTTTTTATAATTTTATCAGGTGATTGTTCCTTTGATATAAATCTAACAATAGTATTGTAGTAAAAAGTACAATATGGAAAAATCATGATAAATCCAATAATTTGCAAAATATAACCAGCCCCTATACTATAATGATAAACCACGTCCATTTCTCGATCTTTAACCAACAAAAATGGAAAGTATAATTTGTGGGGTAATAAATAAAAGACTGGAAATGCAAAGATGTAATATAGGTTTAATGCAATTAAAAACAAATTAACATAAGCATAAGGATACAACTTTTCTAAATCACCTTGACTTTCTAAGTCTTTAAAAATAGCAGAAAACGCAGAAATAACTAAAACTACCATAAATAATCCTGTTAAGACTAAGGGCATTTGAATCTCCTCAGGTTTAACAATATTATTGAAAGTTGAGCCTTCAGAAAATATTGTTGACCATCCAGTCAAGGGATTATAACTCCAATAGGCAATTAATGTATGACTCGAGTTATACACTTGAAGTACATACCACTCTAAAAATAATGATGCAAATAATAATATAAGCCCTAATATAAATAAAAGTTTAAACTTCTTTTTAATATTTGAACTCATATCTTAATCCTCCAAGAAAGAGCTATATTTCGAAATTATTTTACCTCTAATTTTATTGCTTTCAAAATTTTTTATCTTATTAATTTTGATATCTGCTGGAATATCTGATGATTCAATTTCTTTATTACGCTTAAAATCAGAAATAAGAATGTCTGCTTTTCGTTCTTCAATCTCTGCTGTGAATGAATAATCTGTGTTTTTGCCTAAACATTCATAAATAAATTGATTCAATAATTCTGGTGGAAGATCATCTTTAATGATGGTTAAATCCGTCTCATCCAGATTGATTTTATTTTGGTAATATGGGATTTTATAATTCTCGACTATAGCTTTCTGAGTTTTAGAGAAACGAAGATAAGAATACCCCAGCATGATAGCATAAATCCCTATAGCGGCATAACCTAAATTAGTAAACATGGGTATTAAAAATAGATTTTGTAATAGAATTATTAAGCAGAACACCGCACCAAAAAAGAGAAAAGGGATAGAATAATTCCTGATTGTAAATCTAAATTTTTCTAATGCTTTAAAATACGAAACAATGGGGTTTCTTTCCTCAGTATGAGTTTCGATTAACATATATTTTTTTTCAAGAAAGTGAATCAGATCGGTAAGAGTATTTATTTTTATTATATGTAAATTCGATTTTTTCTGATAAGGGAATATAACCGACTTTTCAAGAAATGCGGGATCTTGTTGGCAGATTAGAAGAGGATCTACAACAACTTTAAATATCATATTACCGGATCGAATAAATAACCGCAAATTTTTCTTTGTTTTTTCTACTCTAATTCTCTTGTTTATCGATTTTTTAAAATAATGAAATAACTTTCCTTCGTAGATTATAGATTGAAACAGATTATCCTGATCATATTTCAATTCTTTTACAAAATCACCGATAATTAAATGTTTAATTCCCTCATTTAATTTAAGATTTTGATTATATTGATTATAATCTATAGATTTATCCGAAATAATTAAATTTCCTTTCAAATCACAGAATTTTACTGGAAACACCAGAATTAACGATACTTTTTTATTAATTTCAAGCGTTTTAAAAGCTAAGATATCAATTGTTTTTGATAGCTCATTAAGTAGGGTTGAATTTTTTGGTATAATTCGGTAATTTAATGATCTTAAGTGATTTTCAATATTTTTTACATTTTTCTGAATAACTATTTTTTCTAATTTCTCTATTTCATGCTCATTTTTAATTATGTAATTTAAATCAGTCGAATGCTCAATCACACTTTCTTTGTTAAACTTTTCATAATCTAATTGACCTAAAAAGTCCTCTTTACCACCACTTTCATTATAATCTTTTGTGGAATTGGCCGATTCATTTTCAAAATCAAAATAATCTAAATCAAACTCATTATCTTCATCTAAATGCTCATGATAAAGATTCTCAGTGGTAAATGAGGTACCATCATCATCAAAACTATGACTATCTTTATTATTCTCTATTATTTGGTCTATTTCCTCTTGCTCTTCATTGATTTTCGGCTCAAGTATTATAGATTGATTATCTTCATAATTAAAATTAGAATTATTAAGAGAATCTATGGTAAGTTTATTTTCAAGGCTGGGATCCTTTGTTTTCTTTTCAGCAAGAAATTTTACAAGTCCTTTATCTTCTTGTTTATTTTTTCTGTAATAAATATCATCAACTTTTTCCTCTTGAAATTTCTCTTTAATTGGAAGTTTAGAATTTTTTTCTGAATTTAATTCATTTAAGTAATTATGGGCTTCTGAAATCAATCTCATTGCTGTATTTAAACCAATTCCTTTTATTTTAGCGATTTCTTTAGTTCTTGAGCTTGCTAATTGATTTATAGTTTCAATCCCCGCTTTATTTAACTTTTTTTCAACAGATGCTCCAATCCCCTTAATTTTTGTTAAGGCTTTTTCCGATCCTGTAGGTTTATTATGAACTTTTACATTAAAAATTACTTTTGCATTTGATTGTGGTTCTGGAGATTTGACTTGATTGTGTTGGTTAATTACATCCATTAAGATGTCATCAAACTTTTCGACCCATGATTTATTATTTGTTTGACAGGCCATAGATAATCCTTTTTTAGCTAACTTTATGGATTCAGCATATTTTCCCAAATTAGTCATATCTTTTATTTTATCATAGGTTTGATTTAAGTTCCATTTATCAGCACTATTAATCATATTACTATTTGCCATAAATAATCAGAATAACTTAATGTCCATTATTTATAAAGAAAAAATTAGAATGAGAGAAAACTCTTAGTTTCTTTAAGCACTTTTTCATAATTAAATCAAATAAAAAAAAATAAGGTTTTTTATCTAAAGCTGGACGTTAATTTTGATCTTTTTTTTGATTTACTCGAGACAAATATTACTATTGAAGGAACAGCAATTAATGTAACCATTACAGGTAATGCGCTTTGAATTGAGGGTTTCATTATTTGGCTTTCCACAGAATTATTTTGAGAAGCACTTCCTCCTTCTGAACTATCTTTAACTTCGTATTTACTGGATGTCGTCTGTATAGTAATTGGGAGCGAAACTTTCTCTATGCCACCGCCAGATGCCTCAATAACTGCAGTTACTTCAGGATAATTCTCAGAATTATCTGGGATATAGATTTCCCCTACATATCCCATATCTGAATTTGGACCCTCAAGCGTAACATGGTCAAATGCTCCATCAAATTTCACTACAATATCTGGACCAAAGAAATCAAGTACGATATTATTAAGGTAAACGGTAATATTAAATTCATTTCCCAATTCAACTGAATTTGGGTAAAGAGCTGAAATATCTACCTCATCATTTTTCGCCATATCACAGATCCATAAAAAGACCTCATCGCTTAAAATTTCTCTGCTAGAGGTTAAATAGAAGGAATTAAGCTCCTCATTATAGATCTCTCTCACTAATTGATTAGTACGATTGTTATCAAACTCAATTGCTAAGTCTAGAAAATCTGAGATTTTATAGGAATAATAAATGTTTTTAATATCCGAATAGTTTAGATTTTGGACCACAAAATTCCTTATCTTATTTATTTTTTGAGGATCTAATTTATAGCTCGCTGTGGCGTTCAAAATATAGATCATATAAAAGGTATTACGTAAAGTTGCGGTAATATCATTTGTATACCATGGATCATAATATATTGTAGAACCGTCCCCTGCAGTATTATCTACAAATGACACTAACGCGTCCTTATTGATTATAATTTCAGGCACAGATTCTAATCCCAACCATTCAGTCAAGATTTCTAGCGATCTAAACGCATAATATGTATATTCTAAGAATACAAGATCATTCTTTTGAGCGTCATCCAAATTACTACCTAAGATAGCAGGATTAGGCAAAAAACCTCCATAATTGGTATGAGATGGAGAAAGAAACTGTGTGTTAACAATATTGGTAACAAGATCATTGAGGTCGCATACTTTCGCAAAATCTCCAAGCATCCCGATATTGTATAATGTTTCAAGCGCATAGAATGTCGTTCTGTGTGAATATGGTAGCCCAATTTCGTTATAATAGATATCATATAACTGATCATAAAATTCAATAGGTCGAGATCGAAAATCTTTACTCACTAAACCGCCCTGAGGTCGTTGCTGAAACATATTAACCGCACCTGCAAAGAAATGATCATGGCGAGACGCATCATAATAATAACTTGAAAGAATCTGGCCATATATCTTTTGCTTAAAGCTCTCGTCATATTGAACCTTACGATATATCCCTAAAGCACTCTTCACAATCGTGTTAATAAGTCTTAACGACGAATAATCCTGAGTTAGAAGCGAAAAGCCATAGTCATATTGCTGATAATACATGATTATGGAAGACGCGATTTTATTCTTGTCATTGGAAGATAATTGAGATAACTCTCCCGTTTCGAATAAAGTTCTTATAACCTGAAAGGTATCTATGAGCTCGTGGTAGGGATAGGTAGTAGAAGACTCCCATATACCCCATGAATTGCGATTATTAAGAATAAAATTAATCACTCCATTTCGATCAATAGCAGAGTATCCAGATATATCCGATAATTGAAGCCCTAAAGCTGACCCTATGACGTTACTCGAATTAGTAAACGGCATGGCAAAACTCATTTCAAAATAGGGCACGCTACTCTCATAATGCTTATCTAAAAATTGGTGAAATGCATTATATGATGTAAGCGCATTAAGTTCTTCTAAACTTCGTAGACAATAATATGAAGATAAGAGAGTTATATCCAGATTATCTAAACTCTTAAAATCTTCATCCTCATCATTAAAGTATCCCCCATAAAACACGCTCGATATAGTTGTATTTTGCAAGTCTTTGATAAAATATTCAGTTTTCTGCCATTCTTGGCTATGGCCACTTGGATCGTCTCCTAAAACTTCCAAAGCTAATATCGCGTAAAAAGTATTATCAATTGTAGAGATTTTGAAATAAGATTGTAAGCTAGGTGAATACGGTTGCCCAATAAAACCCCTCTCGGTGGGTTGGTTGAAACAACTCCAAATAAAATTTATGGCTTCTTGTTTATTAATGGCAGTTAAATTTCTTAAAATATTAAGCGACAAAATTGCATAGCAATTAACCTCAAGTAGAGAAGGAAATGGAAAATAATTTGTTTGAGAATAATCTGTACATAAATATCTTTCAGCATAGCTGTCCATAAATGTTTTAGATTCCATATCATAGTGTTCCATAATATAATTAAAGATTTTAGTCTGATTAATTGTGCCCAACCTATCTGTAGCATTGAGAATATATAAGGCATAGTAGGTAGCTTGGAGGGAGGACTCATAAGATTGAGAAAAAAATTCTTGAGTGTTAAATTCTTTGTATAGTTCGTTAAATATTATGTTAAGAGCATCATAAATTTCACCTGATGATAAACTTGGTTCTCTATTAGAGACGTCAATATAGTTCTTTTGATAAAAGTTGATGTCTAAATCTCCTTTTATTACAGGGGCGTGTAATGGTATTAAGATCCCTACCAAAATAATGAAAAAAAGACCAGTTATGATAAGTTTTTTCCATACTTTCATTTTTATACCTTATAGTCGTCTTAAAATCAAATTAAAACTGTTTTTTTATTATAGATTTAAATCTTATTTTATCCCTTTTTATATAAAGAAAAAAATAGCATCTAATCCATAGAAATTAATCCTTATTATTTTTTTTCTTTAAATTGATTGAGAAAAGTATTTTATTATGAATGAGATATATATAATTTTAATTCTATTTCCTATTATTCTGATTGCCTCCTATATTACTAAACAAATTTTAATAAGGTACGATTATGGTCCCTTTAGTAAAATAATTATCGTTTTAGGGTTTATTGGAGTTGCCATTCATGAATTAAGTCATTTTTTAATGTGTTTAATTGTTGGAATTAAACCAAAAGAAATCAAAATCAAATTTAGGAGTGAAATTACTAATAAACCAAATCCGCATGGACATGTGAAACATGATGGCCATAAACAAACCTTTCTACAACAAACTTTAATTTCTTTAGCACCATTAATTATATCCACATGGCTTTTCTTTTGGTCATTAATGATTGCTTTAAATTCATCTTATAATCCTTTGGTAAGAATTGCCGCAAGTTTTTTCTGTCTTTCATTAATTTTAGGAGCTTCACCCTCTATGCCGGATTTTCAAAATATTTGGAGGGCCTTTAAAACAAATTTAAGTTATTCATTGTACCAAATATTTTTAGTTTTAGTGTCTGGTATACTCGTATGGTTATTATTAAATTATTATGAGATAAACTTAATGCTTGATTTATTATTCTATATTCTGATTGGAATCATGTATTATCTTTTGAAATATGTTCTGATGGGAATTAATTACTTTGTTTATATAGTTATTGTCCGGCATAAAAATGGTCTTCAAAATAAGATGTATAGATTATTAAATAAACAAAGGCTTAAACCGCAAAAACCGTATAAATTAGGAAATGAAGAAGCTCATTGGTAAATAATAATTTGATATTGAATAGATAGCAAATTAACAAGTTCTATTTTATTTTTCTATAGTTATATTTAAAGAATAAATTTGGTGCATAGAAGATAATTTTTCTTTAAATATGCACAGCGTATAAAGCAAATATATGAATAGTCTCAAAATTTTTATCAATTCGGTAGGTAATTCATTAAAATGTGTAATTTGTCGAACCGACATAAAAAATAATACAAATATTTACCAATCAGAGCATAGTTTCAGCATTGTATGTTCAAATTGTTGCCAAAAATTTCCAATCAAGGATATTGAGTGGATGACGAAGATTTTTTTGGCATATGGGGGTTATTTTGCAAAATTAAAAGATCAAAATTTCTCTTTGGAAAGATATTTACACGATTTAACTAAGGATTTAAGAGAAAATGAAAAAGTATTAGATATAAATGAATTAAATTTGAAATTTATCCATGAAATTTTATTGCATGGAATAACCATCCAGGAATATCTAAAAGTGTTAGAATCTTATTTAAAATAATGTATATTATCTATTTTTGATATGATCTATTTCTTAAAAAATTTTTAATAAGCTTTACTTGAGATTATTTATTAGCTTTAGTTATTCAATAAATAATTTAAATCAATTTTTATGAATTCACGAGAACGAGTATTAACCACTTTTAAGTTTAAAGAACCAGATAGAGTTCCTCTTTTTGAGGCGTGGATTGAGATGGAGATTATGGAGGCAATTGGAGATGGGAACCCATATAAAACTCGTGAACGACTTAATCTTGATTGTTTTCCTATTAGTATTGGCCATCCTAAAACTACGAATGCATGGCGAACTGGAACTGATGAGTGGGGTAGAGTCTTTAAAAATGGATGGTATATGAAAGGTATGGTAAATAATCTGGATGATGTGGAAAAATATACTCCTCCATTAGAATATGCAAAGGCTTGGTTTCCTGACACTATTATGAAAAACACTAAAAAAAAGTATGGTGAAACCCATGCGATTTATTATGCATCTCATGATGTGTGCTTAGGGTTATCCTATATGAGCATGGGACTAGATAAATTTTTTATGGCAATACACAGAAATAAAGAGTTAGTTCAAGCTCTTATGGAAAGAAGTACAGATTGGACGATTGCTATGCTCAAGGAAGCTAACGCAAACGAAGTAGATTTCATTATGGTTGGTGATGATGTTGCTTTTAAGTCAGGACCTATGATGTCGCCTAAGATATTCCGAGAAATTGTATTACCTTATTATAAAAAAATTGTAAAATCATCGAAGGTTCCGCTTATTTGGCACTCGGATGGGGCAATTGAAGTTCTAATTCCCATAATTATTGAAGCCGGATTTGCAGGGATTCATTCTCTTGAACCAAACGCAAATATAGATCTTGCAAACATTAAAAAAAAATTTGGCAGGAAATTAGTATTAGCGGGAAATTTAGACGTCACAAATATTCTTACTCAGAGTAATCTTGAATTAGTTCATAAGGATGTAGAACGCTGTATTGAACAAGGAGCACCAGGAGGAGGATACCTTTTTTCTTCATCAAATAGTTTATTTAAAGGAATGGAAGTAAAATCTATCATTGAAGCTTATCGTTATGCAAAAGAAATTGGAATATATAAAAAAGGATAAAATGAAAACAGGCATTTCGATTAAATCTTCCTAAAAAAAGAATATTATTTAAAAGTTTATTTAGTTTTAAAATCTAATCTTGTAAGATTTTTTTTTCGTTGCTTTATTAAAGTCATATACATTGCACCAGAAATAGTACTTACAAAAATAATTGTCGCAATTGTCCATTCGATGGGTAATGAAACTGCATTATTACTCAATGCTTCTATTAATTTAACCTCATCACTCTTATCCGAACTTTGAGATTCAGTTTCATTAACTTCGATAACGTTGCTTATCTGATAATCTTCAATAATCGCATAAGCTATATTAACATAAGCGACGTCACAATAGATCCTTAATTTAATCTCATAATTTCCTCCTGTAGCAGTTCCAAAGCTTGAGGAATTGACCCCATTAATATCCGCTAATAATCCATTTGTATATATAATAAATTCAATTCCGTCAGGATCTTCGATAGTGTAATCTAATCGAACTATATTGCTCTCTTTAATTGAAATTGCTGAAACTCGTCCGATAACAAGCTTGTACGAGACATCTGTTTTTAAATCTATATCATGCTCTTTATATTTATTATTATCAAAAGTTGTAACTTCATGAAGTATTATCTTATCTTGGTCCTTGGAATCAATTTTATCGTAAAGACATATTGGACCTTGTTCCATAAAAATATAGAGATTGAAATTCACTTCAGATTCTGAATAAAATTCAATTCTATATTGCCCAGTCATTTCCGTTCCGAATGGAATTTCAAAGTATCGACCATACTTTGGATTAAAAAACATATTACTTTCGAAAACGTTAAATTGTTTACCATCAGGATCCCAAATTGTGATTCTCATTACAGAAATATTATGAGGGGTTACGAGTTCTATATAAATATAATACATATATTCTTTTTCCAAATAAAGCTTCTCAAAAGTCCAGTTATCGCTTGGAGCCAAAAACGTGTACACTTTATCTGGTAATTCTAAATCACTTTTTTTCGGATCTATCTGTCTTCGATTAATAACTTTTTCGCTATTATATCTACCATTAGCTAAAAGCTCCGATTTGTCTGTTAATATTATATAATAACTTAAAAATATCAAAAAGTAAAGAATTATGAAAATTGTGATGTAATGACCTTTTTTAATACCCATACACCTTTAAATCTATAAATTCTTTGATAAGTTCCTTAGTCTCTTTGCATTTATCAAATTCTACACATGAGAAACAAGGCCCATCAGCCCAAAAGTATGCTTTTTGATCTTTTCTCTCTATGATTAAAAGTGGTAACTCTCTCATAGGACAAATTAAAGCTGAATTGCTAATGTTTCCTCTTTTAGGTAATGGATAAGATAATCCACAAATTTC
>JBHLNT010000069.1:0-19974 GCA_048941265.1 Promethearchaeota archaeon | reverse complement strand
GGAGCTAATGGCTACATCTTAAAACCATTTAATTTTTCAGATTTTGATTTCCTTTTTGACATGTTAGTCAAGAAAAACTAGAATTTTTTTACCCCAAATCATAACGGTCCATTCAGAATTTTATTATTATTAAAAACTTATTAAACTTCGCAATAAAGTTTATAACAGTAATTTTTTACAAATTATTTAAAAAGAACTCAATATTCTATAAATTTGAGATCAAATTTTTTGATAAAAATTTTTTATCAAAAATTTTTTTGATAAATTTTTTTGAGATTGAGAAACTTAAATTAGAAATTTGGTGAAGAAATGGCCAACGATTCAAACGATTCAGACGACTATAACCCAGAGGATGAAAAAATAGAAAAAACACCTGAGATGGAGGATTATGAGGCAGAAACAGGGAAGTATGCGGTGTGGCGTGGCGTGGTAACTGAGGGTTTTAAGAAGTGGAAGGATGGAGAAAAGGTTTATGATAGGGATAAGGAACGGATTTCACTTTATATTTCCGAGGATACCAAGAAAAAGTGGCAGGAGTTTAAGGATAAGCATGACTATTCCACCATTTCGAAGCTAATTAGAGAGTCTGTAAATCATTTTATAGATAAATCTTCTGATTCAGTGGGCAATAGTTTACTTAAAATGGATCCTCAAACGGTAACCAAGATTTCGCACGCGTTAAAGGAGCCGCTTACCACGATAAAAGGATTTTCTCAATTACTGCTGGAAAATTACAAAAAGGAGCTGAATGATGAAGTACTCTCAACGATCAAAAATATATTTGATCAGAGTATTCTCCTTGAGAACAAGATTGTGAATATTTTAGACGATATTAAAGTAGAAGCCTCGGAATATGATGTGCTTTTAATTGAGGATGATCTTCCTACAATTCGACTAATAAAGAGCTTTTTTGAAAGCAGAGGGGTTATTTGTAAGGGCGCCATTAGTGGAATGAAAGGGTATGAAGAAATACTTAGTTCCAGACCAAAACTGATTTTACTAGATATTATTTTACCAGACGTGAGTGGGTATGAGCTATGCAAAAGAATTAAAGAAAATGATGAGTTTAATGACATTCCGATATTTTTTTTAACCGCCATTCCTGAGACTGAGGTGGAAAAGAAATTGGAAGAGACGGGCGCTGATGGATACATTCTAAAGCCTTTTGATTTTTCTGATTTTGAGATCGTGTTCAAGAATTTGCAAATCTCCTAAAAGAAAGCTAAATTCAGAGTCTTTTTTGAGTGAAAGTTCAATTTCCCTAGGAAATTGGATTGGAAAATGAAATTGTAAAAGACTATTTGTTTTGGTATAATCACTTTAACTAGTACATATTGAATGAATCGGTGAATAACTATTATTTTAAAACGGTTGATAGTAAGTGGGATATTCAGAACGAATTGTTATCTTTTCGGGGATGAAAATACAAAAGAAGTAGGCATTATTGATCCTGGGATTGATTCAAACGATGTTAAAACCTTTATTAATAGAGAAGGATATAAACCGGTTTATTTAATAGGTACACATGCACACCATGATCATATCCAATGCGCCTTTGATATTATGGATTATTATAATATTCCCTTATTGATCAAGAATTTTGGGAAAAAAATAAATGTTGAAAACATGAAATTTATCAGAGAAGATGATGTAATTGAGATAGGAGAAGAGCATCTTCATGTAATTGAAACACCAGGTCACACTATAAATGACATAATGCTGATAGATTATAAAAACAAGCTGATCTTTACTGGAGATACTCTCTTGCGTGGCAGAATCCCTAGGCAACTAGATAATTATAATGATTTAATGGTTAGCATTAGAAAAATATTAAATTATCCGAAAATTACGGATGAGTTCAAAATATTTCCTGGTCATGGTGGTCATTCTACAATAGGCAAAGAACGGTTGAGGTACTAAGGTTATGATTTTTTCAAAGTCCATTAATGTCCTAGTTTTCTCTTAGATGAGAAGGTAAAAATGTAATGTATTTAGAAGCTGATAAATAATTATTGATTTTTATAAAGTGGGGATCCTGCTTTCATAAAACGATTCAAGTGCCGCATTGACGCGACTAACTTTCCTGTTTCTTTTTCTTCTAATGTAGAATCAAGCCAAAAATACTCTGTCTTACTAGATGCTCCAACACAAACGAATTTCCCTTTAGCAATATAAGGAACACCGATGAATGCTGGTCCATTTATATTTCTTAGTTCGGTAGCACCATAGAACGGAACGGCTTTGAATTCTTGAAAACTTGTTTGCTCGAAACCAAAAGCCATGACTTCAAACATAGCTGTAGGATAAATTATCGTATTTCCCCAGGGAGATTTTTCTTTATAATACTCCAATTGGTCCGTGATCCTCTTTAATCCAATATTAGCAGATTTTTGGGAAATTAAAATCTCTTTAGAGGGAAGCTCATCCCCGACTTTAATTCCTTTTAATATACGTAAATCATCGGGCTTACTATTTTTTAGTTCTGCAGCTTGTAAATATGAGGGTTCTTTGGGGGAACCTATTGATATAGTTCCAGTCATTATTTGTTTCCCATCTTTTAATTCAGCCCATGCTTTAAATTGCACATCGTTTGTTGCAATGGGTAGCATCTCCTCAGTTATTCCGGGGTCTAATTCAATAATCGCTCTTACTTCTTCTCTATCGACTGTTGCAAACGTGTAATACATGCTAAGAGTCCCCTGCTCAAACCAACGGTCACCAAATAATTTCTGTCCTAAAGGTGCGAACATGCTTAAATGAATAGTTCCTTGTATCGTACCACCACGCATACCAACACTTTTGGCTACACCATCATCATGAATAGATGTAGTACTGGCTCTAAGAAGATTTTGTGGTGCCCGCCAACCTCCGAATAGTTTTCCATTTTTAATTTCAATATCGTCTGCCATATAACGTTCACCTTTTCTTATTTTATTTTTAAAAATTGATATTAAATTATTGAATTTATTTCTTAAAATAACATATCAATATTAAGCTTAATTTTTAAAAAAAATGATCATTTTGTTCTTTAATTTTAATAATAGCTTGATTTATAATTAAATTTGAATCTATTTATATTAAATTACAGAAAATTAAAGAGAAAGCTAAAAGTTCTAAATCTAAAAAAATTTAAAATGAAAAAAGCGGGCTATGAGGGAATTTCGCGTCCCTTCTTTTCGAATGGGAGTATCGAACCCCCGACCTGCCGGTTAAGAGCCGGTTGCGCTACCTGACTGCGCCAATAGCCCATATTTTCGTTGCGTGAGAATTTTCTTTTAAAAAACGCAGCTGGAGGGACTCGAACCCCCGAGCGCTAACGCGCACTGGCTGTCGTGGTTATAAAAAACACTCAAGGCCAGCGTCTTACCAACTAGGCTACAGCTGCATTTATGAATGTGTTTTTTAATTCTATATTATTATGGTAATGATATTAAAAAATCTATTTTGATATATTATTTTTACGAATTCTCCATAATTAGTCCTATTTAAACTGTGTTATCCTTTAAAAAAGAGAAATTATCCCTCAAATACATGATTTAGGGATTTCCCTCTCGAACTATTAGAGTTTGAAATAGGTAAGCGAAAATTATAAATTTTTTGCTTCATTAACGAAAATTATGAGTTCAGCAAAGGATTTTCGTTATCTCATCCCAGAAAGGATATTTAAAGAGATTACAGAAAAAGCGAAAGAAGAGATTCCCTATATTATTCATGGTTGGCTATTTGCCGAGCGTAAAGAGAATTTTGGAATAGTAAATAACTTTATTATGAATCCTGACCTTAGAAAGACGAAGGCACATGTCAAACCAAGAAGTTGGATGCGATATAAGAAATCTAAAATCTATAATATGCGCAAATTTAAGCAAGAGCCACCTTTTCCAGATATAGTGTGGCAATGGCACAGTCATCCCTCTGGAAATGAAAAGCTCCATGGGATCGATAAGCGCATTTTAAAATATCTCTCTAATGGTGTGATGATCATAGTAATTCCTCCCGTGCCTGAAAGGGATCAGAAAGCACATTTAGTCGGCTGGTATTATGATAAACGCTATACTAAGAAACCGATCATCGAAAAGATGGTTTTTGAGATAATTTCAGAATGAATTATTTTGAAAGTTGGTCATTTCTTTTTCTTTTATATTTTATCCATAAAAACTTATGAAAAAGTATTAAAATTTTCATTTGTTATATTCAAAATATAAGGTAAGTAGCCTTTTTTAAAAATCTGCAAGCGTCGCTTAGCCTGGTAGAGCGTTATGAACGTGCCTAAAGCGCCGGATTGCTAATCCGGTGTCCGAACGGATCCGTGGGTTCGAATCCCACCGCTTGCGTTTTATTAGAAAGAATATTTCCCTTTAAGTAAGAGCCCGTGGTCTAGTGGTTATGACGATGCGCTTACACCGCATAGGTCGGGAGTTCGATATTGTGTTCGACATCATAGCACAACGAGATCCTCCCCGGGCTCATTATTTTCATTTTTAACAATTCATTCTAATAATTTGCAGATTCTTTCATGTCGTATGGCACTCAGTTTGCAATTTTTCAAGTATTTTCCTATATGAGCTATGATACCCGGGGCGTCGGTGCCTTCTTTTAAAATAACAATATTTTCTAGAAATCCATGACGTTCTACTGAGATAATATCTCGTAAATGTCCCCGCTTAATAAGTGCTTTTTTAAATTGGTTTTTGGTGGCCCCGCTCACAAAAATTCCTTCCAGGTTTTCGCTAACAATTTTTTGATAGAGACCTACGGATGCGTCGCTTAATCTTCCTTGAATTTGATGGTTTTCAGCATCGATTTCTGTTATTTTAACTTCTACTGGAAAATGATCAATAAAATCATACGCCTTAATTATCTCTCGTACAGATTTCTTTTTTCCAGCACATAGCTGATCCCTCAATACATTTAAAGTTAATAAAACATCTATCTGGGGATTTAATATTGCACAGTCAACGAAAATTCCAAAGCCAAACTTTCCCACATCAATTAGGGTTCCCTTATATTGTTTACCTACTTCTATATCGTTGAATTCATTAACAGAGCCGATTTCTTTTTTTATTAAATTAAAGACGAATATTTCCTCGGGACCATCTATTAAAATTTCGAATCTTTTATCAAATTTCCTTAATTTTTTAATCTGAATCGAGGTTTGTGAAAATCCTTTTGTCTTTTCGTTTAGGTATTTTAAATATCTTACATATACTTCTTTTTCCTGCGACTTATTGGAGATATTGTAAATTTTATCGTAAAGAACCAAATTTTTCATAAATAAATCTCAAATGTTGAGTTAAATCGAAGAATTAAGCTATAAAATATCATAAATGTAAAAAATTTTTCCTCTCATCATATTTAAAATATCTTTGTTCTAACAAATTTTAAATTACAAAAGTTTTATTTTGTAACAATATAAAAATTAGTATTAAATGATGGAAAAATCATGGATCAAGATAAATTTAATCGTGTAGTAAACGATTTAAACGAATATGAAGGAGTTACCGATGTATATCTTATAAATGATAAAGGAGAAATCATTTTTAAATCTGGAAATGCGGCGGAATTATCTCAAGCAGAGGGTAAATCTATTCTTAAAGCCTGGAAAGAAAAAGAACCCTCTCTCACCTATCAAAACTCTAGATTTGCGATCTTAAAAAATGATGATATCCAATTAGCTGCGAAAAATATAGCTGGAGGGAAAGGTAATGTTGCCGGTTCAATCACAAAAGAAGGAGATTATCTTCTAATTCATACAGATGCCGAAACAAGTTTGATTTTATTAGAATGGTCAATTTTAGTCAATAAACTGGCTTGGTCGTAGAATGAATCCTTTTTGTTATTTTATTTAATTATCATAGGAAAGTTAATAAAAATATTAACCTTAAGGCTCTAAATAATATTATCAATATTTTCTCTTTTTAAAGTCCTTATTGTTTTTTATGAGGATTCGATTGATTTAGTAAAAATCCAATTTAAAGTCTAATATATTTGGTGGTTTTAAATTATTTAAAAAAAATATAAATTGAATAATTTATTAATTCTCTTCAACCAGTTAATAAAAAAATAATGTAATAAGAACAAAATTAAAAATTTAAAGGGATTTTAAAAATGTTCCAGCAAGCCGGAAGAGGATATGATATGGCCATTACTCAGTTTTCTCCTGAGGGGAGGTTATTTCAGGTAGAATATGCGATAGAGGCCGTGAGAAGAGGCACAACAGCTATTGTTTGTAAAAATAAAAATTCTGTGGTATTTGCTGTTGAGAAAAAAAGCTCTGAACTTGCTTTAAGTATTGGTTCAGAAAAAATATTTAAAATTGATGACCATATCGGAGTAGCTATTGCTGGTCTAACCGCTGATGCGCGTGTGCTCATTGATAGGGCCAGGATACAAGCCCAAATAAATTTACTGAGCTATGATGAGAAAATTTCTGTAAAAGATGCCACCTTACATATTTGCGAATATAAGCAAGCATTTACGCAGAACGCAGGGGTAAGACCATTTGGAGTATCTTTTTTAGTTGCTGGAATTGATTCAAACGGACCTTCCTTATATTTAACGGACCCTTCTGGGGCTATGTGGGGTTATAAAGCTTTTGCTATAGGCTCTGGAGCAAATGAAGCAAGGGCTTATCTTGAGGAGCATTATAAAGATGAGATTAGTGATGAGGAATTAAAATTATTGCCCTTAAAAACATTAAAAGAATTAATGGGAGATAATTTGAACAAAAATACCTATGATATAGCCTTTATATTGAAAGAAGATAAGAAATTTAATTTGTTAAGTATCGAAGAAAAGGAAGATCTGTTAACAAAAATTTAAAATAATAAAAGTGAAAATCAATAAAAAAAAATCAAAAAAATATCGTTAAAAATCAAACTTATCTACTTATTCCTTATTAATTCAAAAAGTCAAATAGCATGGGAAAAGGATAAAGAGTAGGTAAATTTTTTATTAGATAGGGTAAAATCTCTTATGATTGACAGGGCAAGAATAGATTTAGGCGGTTACATCATTGGACGCATTGAAAAGGGGGGAAGAACTTTTGAGATGCTTATTGATCCTGAACAGGCATGGGAAGCAAAAAAAATAATTCGGGAAGAGATCAATAGAAGATTAAAAGAGGGTCAACAAAAATCTCGAATAACAGTTGAGGAATTAATAAATGACCCTAAGATCAATTTAGAAATGATTTTTGAAAGTTTTACTGTTTTTGAAGATTTAAGACGAGGCAAAAAAGCTACTGACGGTGATATGGAAGCAATTTTCAATACCGTTGACGGTAAAACGATTAGTGGTCATATCCTACTAGAAGGGGAAATTCAATGGACTAAGACTCAGAGAGAAGAAGAGAGAAATAAAAAATTAAAACAAATCATCACAATCATTAGTAAAAACGCAATAAATCCTCAAAATAAAAAACCACATCCTTATCAAAGAATAGAAAAAGCAATTGAAGAAGCCCAAGTTAAAATTGATTTAATGAAAAATGCTGAAGAACAAGTTGACGATGTTATCAAAAAAATACAAAGCGTTATCCCAATTCGTATGGAACAAACGGAACTCGCGATTAAAATCCCTACTACCTTTACTGCGAAAGGTTATCATATAGTTGCTCAATTATCACAAATTAGGAAAGAAGAATGGCAATCAGATGGTTCTTGGGTTGCCGTGGTAAGTTTACCTGCAGGTTTACAAATGGAATTAATTGATAAGTTAAATAAACTAACCCATGGAAGAGTACAAACTAAACTCTTAAAATCCTAACTGAAACCTTTTTAATTTGTTCTAAAAACATTATTTTTTTGATAAGTTAGGTAAATATATAAAATTAGTAATAAGAGTGAGTAAAAATAGATGGAAGAAGAAGGTGAAATACTAGAGGACGACGAATTTGAGGATGAGGAAACAACCCGAGATCTCGTCGTTCCTGGAGAAGTATTGACTGAAGATGTTAAAAATTTTTTACCAGGACGGGGAACAATTTTAAATGATACAAGAGATAAAATAATCTCACTTCATATTGGATTGAAACAAATCAACAAGAATTATATTAATGTAATTCCACTTAAAGGAATTTATACTCCTCAACCAGGCGATAAAGTTATCGCAATTGTTACCGATAAAAATCCTGTTAAATATAGATGTGATATAAATGCTAAGGATGAGGCTCAACTTAAACCAAAGAATACAGCTAAACGAATAAAAGGTCGAATAGGAAGAGGACGAGAATATCAGCGAGATGACTCAAGCACAGATAGATTTGAAATAGGCGATGTTTTGATTGTGAAAGTTCTTTCGGCGGATCGTTTGAATCAACCAGAACTTACCACTGTTGGAAAATACCTCGGGAAAAAAAATAATGGCATTGTCATTTCAATTGATCCCCCCAAAATTCCTAGAGTTATCGGACGTAGTGGTTCAATGATTAAGATGCTTAAATCTTTGACAAATTGCAATATATTTGTGACGCAAAATGGTCGTATATGGTTAAAGGGGGATGACATAGCTCATGAACGCCTACTTATTGATGCAATCTATAAGATCGAAAGAGAGGCCCATACTTCAGGTTTAACTGACAGAATACAAGCATTTATAGAAAATGAAAAAATAAAAAGAGGTATGAAATAAAGATGGTATTAATCATAAAAGACGAATATCCAGATAAATTATTTAGAGAAGATGGCAAACGATTGGATGGACGAGATAAAACTGAATTACGCCCATTAAAGATGGAAGTGGGTGTGATAGAAAATGCAGATGGGTCCGCGTATCTTGAGTGGGGTAATAACAAAATATTTGCAGCAGTATATGGACCAAGAGAAGTACATCCTCATCATCTTGCAAAGCCCGATCGCGGAATTTTACGCGTATTTTATCGAATGGCCACCTATTCGGTATTTGATAGAAAAAGACCAGCACCAGGTCGTCGTGAAAAAGAGATCTCAATGATTATCTCTGATTGTATTGAGCCTGTGTTATTCCTTGAACTATATCCAGGTACCGCTTTTGAAGTATTTATAGAAGTAATTGATGCGGATGGAGGAACTAGATGTGCTAGTACAACTGTTGCTTCTATAGCATTAGCTGATGCTGGTGTCCCTATGAAAAGTTTAGTCACTTCTGTAGCCGTTGGCAAGATTGATGGAGAAATAGTGGTAGATCTATCGGGAATAGAAGATAAAGCAGGAGAGGCAGATCTTCCTTTAGCAATTACTTGGTTTAATAATGAGATTTCATTATTACAATTTGATGGAGCTATGGATGTTGAAGAGTTTAATAAATGTTTAACACTTGGGAAGGAGGCTGCTGAAAAAATATATCAAATTCAGCTAAATGCATTAAGAAGTAAATATATCTCAATTCAAGAAAGTGTCAGTGGAAGTTCAAATGCAAGTGGAGGTGAACAGTAAATATGATGGATGTTAAAAGAGTTATCTCAACGATCGAACGAAAATACATTATAAATAATTTAAAAAAGGAAGAAAGGGTTGACGGAAGGGGTTTATGGGAATATCGTGATTTTAAAATTAATACGGATATGGTAGCCTCTGCGGAAGGTTCTGCTGACGTATCACTTGGTGAAACTAGAATTATTACTGGATTAAAGTATGATGTAGGTGAACCTTTCCCTGATCTACCTAATGAAGGAGTTTGTACAATAATGGCTGAGCTATTGCCTTTAGCATCTCCTTTATTTGAGAGAGGCCCTCCAGATGAACAATCAATAGAATTAGCTCGTGTTGTAGATCGGGGAATTCGACATGCTGATTGCGTTCAAACTAAAAAGCTTTGCATCAAGGAGAATGAAGCAGTGTATATTTTATTTGTAGATATGTATGTCATAAATTATGGCGGCAATTTAATTGACTGTGGTGGCGTAAGTGCCTTAGCAACATTGATTTCAGCCCATATTCCTGAAGGAAAATACACAGAAAATGGTATAGAATGGACAGGGAATTATTTAACTGGTGAAGATATTGTGAATGAACTACCTTTAGTTTTAACATATGGTAAAATAGAAGATATTATTTTCGTTGATCCAAACTTGTCTGAGGAACTTGTTTGCGATGGACGGATATCAATTTCTGTTACAGAAGGTAATATTACATCTATCCAGAAGAGTGGTTCAGCAACCTTTTCTTTAGATGAAATCCGTATGATAGGTCAAAAATCTATTGAAATTGGTAGAGAATTGAGAAATAAATTAAATTTTTGGCAATATAAAGTAAAATTAGGATAAATTAATTGCCTTATTATTTTTGTTTTTTATTATTTTTAACTTTTTTCACGAAAATTTTTATTTTATCATAATTTTAATAGATTATCAATAATTTTAAATAAAATTGGTAGTATCATGGGAAAGACTAAAAAAGTAGGATGGACAGGTCGCTACGGAGCAAGATACGGTTCAACTGTGCGCAAAAGAGTTCTCTCAATGGTGGAAAAAATGAAGGGGGGAAAAATTAAGTGCCCACGTTGCGAGACAATTGGTTCAGTATATCGTATTTCAACGGGAATTTGGCATTGTAAAAAATGTGGCGCTAAATTTACTGGTGGAGCTTATAATATCGTAACTGCGCGAGGTGAAGAATCATTCCGAATTGCAAAGAGAAAGCAACGTGAATTAGAAGTAATTAAAGAATAATGAGTAATTCTACTTACTTTTCCATAAAATCCACAGTAGAGCTAATTTTTAAGGATTCAAATACTTGTACCTTCGCCTATAACTCGTTTTTACCAGAATTAAAAAAGGTTAAATCACACAGATCAAGAATTTTAATGGAAAAACAGAGTAATACTTTAGTTTTTACTATTGAAAGTGCTGATATAACAGCCTTTAGGGCATCTATAAGCGATATTATTAGCTTTGGAAAAATTATTGATAATACTTTACAATTATGCGAGTAAAAGATTTATAACTTCTTATATTACAATTTTTATACAATAAACTGTGAAGAATTATGAGTATAGATTTAAATAGCCTTGATGAGGAAGTAAGGAAAAAAGTGATAAATTTGCAGAACCTTTCTACAACAATGGAATTCTTATCCCAACAGAAGCTACAAATTGAAACCAGCTTAAGAGATACGGAATTAGCCATAGAAGAACTCGAAAAAATTAATCCAGATGATACAGTCTATAAGTCTATTGGTGGAATATTAGTGAAAAGTGAAAAAAATAAGCTACTCGATGAAAAAAAATCACTAAAAGTTACCTTAGAGATGCGTTCTAAGACTATATCGCAGAAACTTGATAGAACGAAGAGTCAAATCGAAACTATGAGAAATTCAATTCAGGCAGATCTTCAAAGTAAAAGTGCTTAATTATATGGTATCAAATAAGTATGAAGATTTCAAAGCGTATTTGAAAAATAAAAATGTTTTAATAACCACTCACGAGTCAGTAGATCTCGATGGATTTGTCTCTTGTTATATCCTTAAAATTTTTTTAATTAATTATTTTAAAAATGAAGTTACTTTATTTTTTCCAGAATTCAATAAATCCACCAAAGAATATCTAGGAAAAGTCTCACAAAAATTTAGCGATTTGTCCTTTTCCTTTAATGAGGAATTTGATATCTTAAATATCGATTTAATATTCATATTAGATACAAATAACTTGGCACAAGTGAGTATTTTTGATAAATTGAATCTTAATATTGCCCATATTCCCTTCATTTTCATTGATCATCATTTAAATCTTAAAAAGGATTACAAAAACAATCTGTCTTCCTTAAATATTATTAACGATGAAGTTTCTTCTACTTCTGAAATCATATACGATATTTGTGAATTCTTTAATTTTAAATTGGAACTTCCCTATAAATTTCTATTAATCTCAGCAATTTTAACTGATTCTGGATTTTTCAAATATGGCAATAATGATACAATCATGCGGGTATCGAGATTATTAAATGAAAAGGTAGATTTGCAAGAAATAATTTCAATGCTTGAGTTTGAACAAGAGATCTCTGAAAAAATTGCAAGAATTAAAGCATTACAACGACTGAGACTAATCCGTTTAAAGGATTGGTTGATAGGTATGACACATGTAAGTAGTTTTGAAGCAGCTGTTGCCTCTTTATTGATTAACATAGGCTTAGATGTGAGTATTGTATATTCTGAAAAGAAGAGGACATTTCGAATTAGTACGAGAGCTAAGAAGAGTGTGTGCTTAAAAACTGGCCTGCATTTAGGAAAGATTTTAGAAGAAGTTGCTGAGGAGTATGAGGAAAGTGGTGGTGGTCATGATGGTGCCGCTTCTCTAAATGGAGAACATGATTTAAAAAAGGTTCTAAACAAAATCATTGAGAAAATAAAACAAATTTTAAATTAATAAGAATTTTTATAAAACAATATAATTAATTGGCGTTTATTATGCATTTAATTGAGTTCCATAATTTTTACTTTCGGTACAAAAAAAATAAAGAGTATCAATTAAATGACATTAATTTCAAGATAGATGATAATAAATTTATTTTATTATGCGGTCAAACAGGTTCGGGTAAAACTACTCTAATTCGGTGCATGAATGGATTGATACCCCAATTTTATCCAGGATTCTATAGAGGATCTGTTGAAGTTCTAGGAAGAGATACTGCTGAGACACCCATCGCGGATTTATCTACAGAAATTGGTATTGTTTTCCAAAATCCTGAAAATCAATTAATATCAATGAACGTTGAGCATGAAATTGCTTTTGGTATGGAAAATCTGGGAGTTCCCCGACAAGAAATGGAGAGGAGAATTAATGACGTTATTAAACTAACTGAAATTGAACATTTACTCGATAAGGCTCCATTTGACCTGAGTGGTGGAGAGCAACAACGTGTTGCCATAGCTTCAATTTTGGTTTTGGAACCGAGAGTTTTAGTATTGGATGAGCCAACCGCTTTACTCGATCCAAGTATGGCTGAAAAAATAATTAGATTATTGAAGAAAATCCAAACAGAAAAAAACATGACGATCATTATTAGTGAGCATAGAATGGATTTGGTTATTCCTTATGCAAACGAGATCATCTTGTTAGAGAACGCGAGAATAGTCGAACATGGAAAACGCGATGATGTATTGAATAGTGAAAACTTCCAGAGATTAAACATTAATAAGCCGGTTATATATTCCGTATTCAGTAGACTAAAAAGTGAAAATTTATATCAGAATAATATTCCCGCTTCTATTGATGAGGCATTAAGATATCTTCAAAATAAAAATTAAAAAATGTGAGAATATGTCCCAAGATCATCCTTTAATTGTAGTGCACGATGTAGATTACAAATATCTTAATCAAACGATTGCGTTACGAAAAATAAATTTAAAAATCTACAAAGGGGAATTTGTTGGAATTATGGGTAAAAATGGGGCAGGTAAAACCACATTAATTAGAACTTTTAACGGTTTACTACGACCAACCAACGGTAGCGTTTATATAAATGGGGAAAATATCAAATCCAAAACAACGGGTACTCTCTCTCAAAAAGTAGGTATAATTTTTCAAAATCCTCAGCATCAAGTGTTTTCTAACACGGTAGAAGAAGAAATTAAATATTCATTAAAAAGCCTCAATTTTACCAAATCAGAAACTCAATTTAAAACAGATGAAATATTAAAAAAATTTAATTTGGATAAATATAGGGAACGCTCCCCTTTGAATCTTTCAGGCGGTGAGACTAAAAAATTAGCTGTAGCATCAATTTTTTGCAGAGATCCGGAAATTCTAATTTTTGATGAACCTACTTTAGGACAAGATGCAAAAGAAATCAGTTTCTTTATCGAATTAATTAGAAGTGAATTGAAAAAGGAAAAAACGATTATCATAGTAACACATAATATAGAATTTGCTATGGAATACATTCCCCGAACGATTTTAATGGCAGATGGCAAAATTATAGCGGATGGTCCCACACAAAAAATCATTACTAATCAATTTTTAGTAAACAAATCTGCGTTAATTTTACCTCAAATAAGTCAATTTAATATGGCACTGAATAACATAGGAATTCCATGCCCAAATAATATTTTTTCTACGGATACCATGATTGAATTTCTAGCCAACTATATAAAACATAAATCTAAAGGAGTGTCAGGTGAAAAAAATTAATGTCTCTTGAATTTCTAAATGCATTTAAATTCCAAAAGAAAAATACCTTTATCCATAATTTAGACCCAAGAGCCAAGTTATTATTTTCAATAGTATATAGCATTTCTGCCCTTATGTTTACTGAAATAGTACCTTTATTTATTATCTTTTTGACTTTAATTCCAATGATTTTATTAGGTAAAATGATTAAAGAGTGGATGAGAAGTATTCGAGGGCTTTCATTTTTAGTATTAATGATTATTGTGCTAAATACCTATTTTATATCTTTAAGTTATGCGATAGCCATGATTATAAGAATAAGTATCATGATTACCGCTTTCTCAATTTTTTTTTTAACAGTACATCCTAATGATTTAGCATTATCATTAATTTCTATGAAAGTTCCTTATCCTTACGCTTTCTCCTTTTCCTTGGCATTTAGATTTGTGCCCACTATAGCCATTGAAGCTCAAAATATAATGGACGCCCAACAAAGCAGAGGGTATGAAATGAAAACTAGCGGATTAATTAATCAAATAAAAAATCTTTTTCCGTTATTAGTACCCCTTATCATCTGCTCAATTAAAAGAGCATTTAATGTAGCCGAGGCTCTAGAATCGCGGGCGTTCGGGAGTATCAATGAGAGAACCTATTACTATACGATTAAGTATACTTTAAAAGACTGGCTTTTTACCTTCTATTTATTGTGTTTTTTTATAATTACAATTTATGTGCGAATTCAATTCAATTTCATGCCAGATTGGTTACTCTGGAGTCTCCCCGTATAAACCTACATACTAAAATATTTAAAACGAAATCGCAATTCTTATGAATTATTATAATTAAAGAATTAGTATTTGAAAACGATTTAATAATAATAAAGCAAAAAATTATTTATGAATTTGAATAAGCAGCACGCAGCAGTTTGTGGTCTTTTTTGCCCAGGATGTACCTTTTTTATTGGCACATCAGAAGATCCAAAAAGACTTAAAAGATTAGCAGGTTTGTTTGAGACTCCAGTTGAAGATATGAAGTGTTTAGGCTGCCGTTCTAATACTCGAATTGCCTATTGTGACTCATGCAAGCTTTATTTATGTGCTCAAAAAAAAGGAATAGATTTTTGTGGGGAATGTGCTGAATTTCCATGTAATGAATTAAAAGATTTTCAAGCTGGCGGCGCTCATAGATTTGAATTATGGAACTCTCATTCTCAAATTATAAAAAAAGGATATAAAAAATGGATGCTAGAAATGATTAAAATTTATTCATGTCCAGCTTGCGGAACTATTAATTCTGCTTATGATGATAAATGCAGAAAATGTGGGCATACCCCAAGTAATCAATATACTGAGAAATATAGACAAAAAATTCTGGATTTTCAAAAAAAACATCAAACGCGATTAAAACTAGAATAATTTCTTTAAAATTATAGGTATAATTTTTAAAATGATCATTAAAGAATTTAAGATATCGGATTTAAATCTGAAGTATTTCATTGGAATTAATCAAATATCCGTCGATTTCTCAAAATTATTAGATCAAAATAAATTAGAAAATCGAGATCAAGTTTTAGAATTTATTTTCGATGTAATTGAAAAAGTTCAACGCACATACAAAGGGGCAACTATTCAATTTTTCTCTCAAGAATATGTATTAGACCAGGATCATATTTTTAATGCGTCTTATTTTATGGAAAAAGCTTTTCGTAATGGCATTAATATCTCAAATAAAAAAAATATTGAATTGCTGTTATATTTAGCCACTAATCGGCAGATAAAAATTGGTATTGAAGCTTTTGGTGTTAAATTTGTTGATGTGAAAAAAGGAGGAGTGCTTTATTGTATCATCTCACAGGAGAATAATATAGATGAGATAAATAATGAAATTATACGGATCCTTCAAGCTAACGAATTACCCTTAAATCTAAATAAAAGATCTTATGATAAATTTAAAAGCATTAAAGATTATTTCGCGATAAATGAACATCAGATTATAACGGTGTTAAAATCGTATGGAATTAGTAATAAGAATGAAGATCTAATGAGTTATAAACTTGAAGATCTGTATTTAGCATTAAATGATTTAATTTGTGAAAAAATGACCTTACTTAGTTTAGAAAAAATTAAACTCGATTGATCAATTTAAAACTCACTTTTTAAGCTAATAACCTCCTCTGGTTTAAGGAAAGCTATACCACAAAAATTTCCTAAAAGTTCTACACGTATAATTTTATCCGGATTTTGAAGATCCACCTGATTATCAATATTATTAGCAACATATTTAATAAGACGTTCCCTCTCAATAATATCATTTTTTCTACGCTTTAAATCAATTTTAAACGTGTCGCTCTTATCGATGAACTCTGTATAATGATTCTTAACGATTTGACTTATAACTTTAAGATTTGTCTCACAAACAAAATCAATAGGTACAATTTTTAGGATAAATTTAAAGAAATTGGGATCTACATCTAAAATCTCTTTAATTTTTTTGACAATCAATTTGGCATCTATATTAGATAAAGCAGTTAATAAACCTAAGAATTCTAAATTTGAAATAATGGGATAGGTATCCCCTGCAATGAACAATGTAAACCATAACTCCGCTCTTGCATTAGTTTCGTTATACCTTGAAGTCGAGACCAATAGGTTGAAATTCTTCGCTTTTATCACCCACATTTTTAGAAAATAATTATTCTCACAAAATACTTCTAATTTCCTCTTCTGAAATTTTTCCAATTCGCAGGAATTTTAATTCATCTAATGTACAATCCACAATTGTAGTAGGAACCTTAGATTGTGATTTTCCAGAATCAATGATATAATCTATAGTCCCTAAGAATTTTTTAGCAACTTCAGCCCCACTTATAGAGGGGGACTCCCCCGAATAATTCGCAGATGTCCCTATTATTCCTCCAAATCGACCTTTTCGTTTTAAAAGTTCTAATATTTTTAGTACTACTTTATTTTCGGGAACTCTTAGCCCTATTGTATCTTGTAAAGCAGTTACCTCTAAAGGTATGATATTTGGTTCTTTTCTTTTTAAAATTAATGTTAATTGACCCGGCCAAAAATGATTCGCTAATTTTTTAGCATTATCATTAAATTCTGCGATTTTAGATGCTTCTTCAAAATCTGAAACTAATAATAAAAATCCTTTTGAGCGTTCCCTAAATTTTATATTATATAATCTTTCTATTAGGCTAAGATTTAAAGGATCTCCACCTAAACCATAAACGGAATTAGTAGGAAAGCCTATTAATTTCCCTTCAATGACCCACTCTACGGCGGTTTCAAGGAACAGTTCCATATCCGTATCTAAATTCCCGGAGAGTTTAACTAAGAAACCCATTTAAATTCATTATTTAAGAATAAATATAATATAAAATTAATAAGATATAAAAAAAATATTACTCAACTAAATTATTTTGAGTACTCTTCTTGGCAAAATATTTCTTTGCTGATATTTTCCCATTCATGGTCAATTTGTTCTTGAAGTTCTATTAAAGTTTTTTCAGAAATCCCGGCAAATCTTTTTTGGGTCGCGACATATTCAATAATTGGTATTCTCTTTGATGGATCTAACAAGGGTCTACTCTTTTTAGATAATGTTAACACACCATTTTCAACTTCGTAAAGGATCCAAAATCCGGTTTTTACTGCCATTCGTGCTATTTCAATGGTATCTTCCGAAGGAAAACCCCACCCTGGAGCACAGGGAGCTAATATATGAATATATTTCGTACCTCTAATAGATTTTGCCTTTTTGAATTTTTCATAAAGATCTAAAGGTTCACTAATACTGCAGGTTGCTACATAAGGAATCTCATGAGCTCTCATAATGGCTGGCAAATTCTTTTTGTACCTATCTTTCCCAAAGGGCGTTGTTGTTGTAATTGCACCGTGTGGTGTACTCGAGGATCTTTGAATACCCGTATTCATATATGCCTCGTTATCATAGCATACATAAATGATATCACTATTACGTTCAGCAGCTCCCGAGAGTCCTTGTAGTCCTATATCTGTAGTTCCTCCATCTCCAGCAAAACAAATTGAAGTCATCTTATCCCAACCTTTCCCTGGGAATTTGTGGGCCTTTGCTTTAAATGCAGCATCAAAACCGGATGCTACCGCTGCTCCTGCGGCAAATGCCATATTAAATTGAGGAAAGTCCGGAGCTGTTTTTGGCCAAAGTCCTATAATTACATTTAAACAGCTAGCGGGGGTAACCATAGCTATTTCTGGTCCTAAAGCTTTCATCGTCCAGCGAAGGGCAATTTCAAGACCGCATCCGGTGCAACATGCATTTCCCGGTAAAAACCACTCTTTACATGCTATTTCATCTTCCATTACTTTCTTTAACGATGCCACTTCTTAATCCACCTCTAATTTTCCATGCCAGAGAGTACCATGCAGTAGATCTTCCGGTAATTCTCCAGTTTCTTTTATTTTAATTAATATTTTTAATTGGTCTTTTTGTTGCTCCAAAGTAACTTCCCTCCCTCCAATGCCGTTCATCATCGGGAAAACCAAAGCAGTTCCCTTAGTTCCATGTAGCGCAGTTTTTACTTCAGAACTTACGGGACCCCCTGTTTGTGATCCAAAGGCAGTTCCTCGGTCCATCACGCCTAAAACTTTCACTTTTTTTGCAGCCTCAATGATATCTTCAACTGGAAATGGCCTAAAATGACGCAATTTAACCATCCCAACTTTATACCCTTCTTCCCTCACTTGATCTACAGCCTCTTCCATTTGCAATGCTAAATCACCATAATTTAGCATAGCGACATCAGCATCATTTATTTTATATTCTTGTATTAGTCCATTTCCGTAGCTCCTTCCAAAAGTTTTTTCAAATTCTTTTGTAACTGCTTTAATTTTTGCTTTTGATTTTATCAGAGCATCATGGATTTTCATTCTAAATTCGCTATAAAATCCTGAGGGCATTATAAGATTACCGTGCATAAGTGGTCTATTAGGATCAATCCATATGTGTGGCCAACCCTTTTCATCTGGTAATGGGGGCAAAAAATTATCAACTTTATCTTGATCTTCTATTATTACCGGCTTTGACGTATGGGATAAGATAAATCCCCCATAAGCAACGAATTTTGGTAACAAAACGTCATAATCTTCACATACCTTATATGACATTAAGATCTCATCGTAAATTTCTTGATGTGTAGCACAAAAAGCACTCATCCATCCTGTATCTCTACAGCTAATAACATCTGTGAAATCTGCCCAGATATTCCATGGAGGTGCTGGACCTCTTGAAGCAATAGCCATTACAATAGGTAATCTTACGCCAGCTGTCCAATGAACCATTTCATACATATAAAAGAGACCTTGACCTGAAGTAGCTGTAAATGTTCTTGTCCCTGCCATACTTGCTCCAACTAGGGATGCAAGGACCGAGTGCTCAGATTCTACTTTAATATATTGTGTGCCAGGCATTAAACCTCCATCAACAAATTCGGATAATTTCTCAACAACTGTGGTTTGTGGAGTAATTGGATAGGCACTTATTACTTGAACTCTTGCAGACTTTGCAGCATACGCAGCAGCCTCATTTCCTTTGATAATCTTTGTTTCCTCACTCTGTAAAAAATCCTTTAATTCGGGTTTAATCATCCTTTATATCACTCTCTCTTATCATTTCTATATTGTTAGTTGGACATTCTTTTGCACATATACCGCAGCCCTTACAGTAAATATAATCAATCTCGAATGATCCATCCTCTTTTTTGTGAATTGTACCTTCGGGGCAGTACATCCAGCAAATTCCGCACTTATTGCACCCTTCTTTAATAATCGGTCTGAATGTACGCCAATCTCCAGTAGTACCCATAGCCCCATCGATAGGTAATGAGATTGGAATTGGTGATAACTCCTC
>JBHLNT010000275.1:0-4698 GCA_048941265.1 Promethearchaeota archaeon | reverse complement strand
CTTTTGTGGAAAAACCACGATATGGCAGATTTAATCCAGAAAAAGCACGAGAATTAGGCATTCCTGAAAGTAGACTCTATAAAAAGCTTCAAGCAGGTGAAATTATCGAATTTAATGGAAAAAATATAGATCCTGTTAAAGAGGGAATTGTTGGACCAAAAAGACCAGGAAGAAAAATTACTTATTCGGCAGACACGGCACCATGTGAGGCTTTAATAGAATTAGGTAAAGATTCTGATATTATTATCCATGAAGCAACTTTTTCTCAGCGATTAGCTGAAATTGCTGAAGAAAAAAAACACTCAACCTCCATTGATGCCGCAAATGATGCACTTAAAATGAATGCCAAACAATTAGTTTTAACTCATATTTCCTCAAGATATCAAGAAGACGCTCTTAAATTGCTTGAAGAAGCTAAAGAACTTTTTCCAAATACTATCTTAGCTGAAGATTTAATGAAAATTACTTTGAAATAATATTAATTCCAGTAAAAAGAATTAAAAAATAGATTAAAGTGATTAATAACTAATTAATTTAATAAAATCATTTAATCTTAAAATATCAATTATTACACACAATGCATTGCCAGTAAATTCTTCACCACTATGCCGAATTAAGTTGTAATCTTCTAAGAGGTTAAATGCTTCTGAAAAATTGTTAAAAGTTAATTGTTCTTTAAAATACTTGTTTCCACTACTCATTTCATATGAGAGCTTAGTATATTATTCTTTAAGAGAGATATTTTCTTTGATTTTAAATTTTTCATACAAATCTAAAAATTCTAATGCTAAATCACCAGCGAAAGTAAATATATATCTTTCGATCTCATTAGTTTCAATCTGTTTCATGAAGGTATGAATATCTATATTAAATAATTTAGATATCGAATTAATTTAAATAAAAAGATAAAAATATTGCATATATTTTATGCAAATTGGTATTTGCATACTATCTCAAATGGATGTAATCAAGAAAAAAGAATTATAAAAAAAGTTAATTCCATTCTTATTTTAATCAAAAGGAAGATATGCATTCAATACTCCAGATAATTCATAATCTAACTGACCATCTAAGTCTTGAACTAAAATTGTAATCTTAATTTTTTGCATATCGATATATTTTATTTCCCAGAGAACCTTTTTTAAACCGGCACCAACATTATTATCATCATATTTTATCTTGTCGCTGTGAGTAGTTATCTCGAAAGGAAATTGGAAAACAGAATAATAAGGATCTATAAATGGATAATAATATGGAATAAAAAGGGTAGCATAAGGTTGCGGATGCTCTTCGGTCCAAAACATTTTAATAAGTATTCTATAGGTTAAGCGAGATATTTCTTGAAAAGCGACTAAAATAAAAATCTTTTTTCCGTGTAATTCTGGATTTGGAGAAGTAAAGGTAACTAGATTTCCATAATGAGCAGGCTTGGTTAACCAGCCAACATTAAAGTAAGCCACATGTCTATCTCCCCAATCATAGGGTTTAAGGAGTGGATCTAGAACGGACCATGTTTGTACAACGATTTTAGCTTCTTTTGGATCACTCGGGAGGGCTTCGGGGCATGTAACCCCTATTTTTTGGTACGGTGGGATTGAGGGGATGAATACTAGTTTTCGCCAACTTACAGGAACATTGGCATCTATAGGTACAGTACGTGAATTTGCGATAAATTCGACTATCGTGCCAAAACTCGGGAGGGAACCATAATTATATACCATAATATTAATTTTTTGATCCTGTATGGATATATCAGACGCTAGAGAGAGTTCGGTACCTGGTAATCTCGTACCTTCTGGATCAGCAAACGTACTTAAGACTAATCGGGGGGAAATATTGTCTAGGGGAGTGGTTTTCCTTTGTTTTCGTTTTTTTTGTCTTTTTCTGCGAAGTGCACGATTTTTTAATAATATTTCAAGAAATTCTTCCTCAGTCAAATCACGATCAACTTTTTTGGTGAGTTCTTTCTTTTGATTTGTTTGCTCCATCTATGGTCCCTCCTATAGATATGATAAATTCACAGGAATTTGATCAGATTTCTTAAACGGATTTAGGATTGGTTCACCACGATGTTCCCATGTTTTATACCCATATCCTCGATCACTGTCCAGATTAAAATTAGGGATGGTATCAATATTATTTATAAAAAATACTGTCAAAGCGATGGCACCACCCATCATGGGAGTTGCCAGGTTTTCCATATTAACTCTATCTGTCTCACTCGGTATGTCAGCATCTAACCAAGGATCTCGATCTATTGAAGGTATAATTGAAAAGGGATCAATAAAACTGGAAGGAACATTTCCAGGAATGTGAGGACCGATTATGGTAGGGGTAAGCTCCAAATCTCCAAGGATCCACGTTAAATGGGGTGCTACACGGGAGCCAATAATGCTCCCAAGTAGAAGCGCTTCTGCCAGGCTAGGAGTAATAGGTCTATGAGGATAGTTCAAAGATAGACCAACACTATCTAATTTATCTTGAATAATCTCTAGGAACCGATCTAAATATTCATTTTCTAGCATAATATTTTTCACCTCGTTCTGATTTAAAATCAGGTATTTTCTCACTTTTTTGTATGAGATCTTCCGCGCTTTTTCTCGCTTTTAATAAATCACACAAGTTCATAAAATTTTTATAAGTAGCTATCTTTGTGGTATTTATTGGGATATGAAAGATCGTATACCATTCAGGGAGAATTTCATCTGGTTCAGGATAGAGAAGCCCTACCGTAACTGCACTAAGTCGACTAATCCGCCAAAAATTATATGCAAAGAGTTGGATTAAATATAATATATAGAGTATACCTTGTAGAAATGCACTTCCTAATGTGATAAGAATTTCTCCTAAAGCTGAGATGAGATCTTCCAAATCATTTAATATGTCATGTAAAAGCTCTTCCAAGGCGTCTTTCAAGTCAGAAAGGCTAGGTATAGAAGTTGATAAACTGATGTGTGGAGGTCGAAACCAGCTTCTATGTCGATTAAGGACATCATTCGCCCGATCTAAAAAAGTATTTCCCAGATCATCCATAATTTGGCTAAGGGTATCAGGGGGAATAGGAGGATCAACATGTGCTAATTCTGTTGAATATCTAAGCCAAAAATAGGTAGCAGCATACGCATTCTCAAAATGTTTCCCCTCATTTAATTTATGATCAACTGAAACACCGTTGCGTTCAAAGGCCTCATCTAATAAGGGTTTATATGTTTCTTCCAAGGCTTCTTTGTACCCTTCGACGAATTCTGAAGATAATGCATGTTCTCCTAAAGGATCAGGACCTTGATGGATCATTATCCACTCATGGAGTTGTGCAGTACACACATTCTCACCAATTCCATAAAAGTCCCTCCAATACCATGCATCCATATGGCTTTCGGCCACATGATGATAAATTGGACGAGTACGGTATGGTCCACCAACTACATGGTTCACAAAAGAATGTCCAACTGTGTCGGTTGCTAAATGACTTAGAAAGCCGTATGCAAAAGCCTGTAATTCAGGTATATTGTTATCCTTTCCAACTTGTTCCAATTTACGAGCAAATTTGGCATTTAATCGATAATGAAACATATCACCCCATCCGAAATATCTTTCATCGAAATTGTGAGCATCTTCAAGGGGAACATCCTGAATAAGAAATAAATAAGAAGGAAGAATATCACCCGCTAATAATGTTAACATCCCATTATATAAACTATTAATGATAGATGTACTGCGGCGAATTATGTCTTGAGCTAAATTGATTATCTCATTATCACTTAAACCGTTTGTATTAGGCATTAATTCAAGAATTGTACCTCTCAGAGTCATTATTCTTTGGACATTTTCGTTAGTGAATGCTTCGGGAGTATAAAAAATATCTGGACCAATACTACCAAGGAGGTAATATTCTAAATGATTATTAATTAGATCATACACTTCTGGGTTTGAATTTTTAAAATATTGGATAGATCTCTTAGCAACTGAGAGATGAATGGCAAACATTGGCATACTAAACAAAATCTAGGAGCTATTATTTAAAAATATTTTTATTACTCTATATATATAGGAAAATGGTAGGAGCTTTATACTGTCTATCATCATTCAAGGACTGAGTTTAGGAAAAACATTTAAAACTAGATTCCAAAAGTTATACAATGAAAACAGGTGATAAAATTAGATATCTCGATTTATTTCTATTTCTTTATATGCACCCAAATTCTAATACAAAAAAAATAATGGAAAATCTTAATAGAGAGTATGAAGCAACGAACAATTTACTCAATAGGTTGGTTGATAAAGAATATATCTTGCGAACTTTAATTAAAAATTAATTGAGCTTATAATAAAAAACTTATACCATTTTGTTAAAATTCTTAAATACTTTAATAAACTAATCTAAGATAAAGATAAAAATTAGATTCTTTATATATTAAAAAAATTCAATATTAAAGTGTATAATCAAAGTATTAAGAAACATTGATTTTGCCCGAATTGTGTAGTTAATAAATTCTTTTTTATAAATACAATTACTATGATATTTGATCTGACTATGGTGCGAATATTAGATAACACTGAAGGAAAAAAAGTTCTTGATGCAATAAAAGAATTAATAAAAGAGTCAAAATCATCAAGTTTTGCTGTAGGTTATTTTTATCTAAATGGATGGAATTTAATTAAAGAAGAATTACCTGAGGATTTACCAAAAAACTTCAT
>JBHLNT010000008.1:0-74690 GCA_048941265.1 Promethearchaeota archaeon | reverse complement strand
TTTCATTATCAAGCTCTAAAATTTCCTTAGCTGCTTCAATTCCGCTTTTTAATGGCATGCGATGATCCATTAAAATAACATCAGGCTTTTCAGAAAAGTTTTTAAAAATATTTACCGCATCAACTCCATTTTCTGCTGATGCTACTACTTTATAACCATTTAAATTTAAAGCCCTTTCGTATAATGATCTCAATGAACGGTCATCCTCAACAATAAAAATTTTTATTATTTTACCCACCCTTTTGACTGAATGATAAATAACAAATATAATCTTAAAGTTAAATAAGCTTTATATTGTTAATTTACACGCTTAAATGAATTAATCTAAGATAAACTCATTCTTTAATATAGATATAATAAAAAACTTTGCTATTTAATAATTTGCCAACTTTCATTAATTCGATTTCATTTTTAACTATCAACTGAGTTATTGAAACTGGAGATAAAAGGTAGCTTTCTTGGATGTTCTAATTATTGGTCTTTTGTTAGCTTTATTTGCTGGCTTGGCAACAACTTTGGGTTGTATCTTTTCGTTTTTCGTTAAAGAACCGAATCCAAAATTTATATCTTTAATTATGGGTTTTTCAGCAGGTGTTATGATTCTTGTATCTTTTGTCGAGCTCCTACAACATAGTATCGAATCTATTGGATTTAATTCCGGAATTTTCTTCTTCTTTGTAGGGATGTTGTTATTGCTTTTGATTGATGTATCAGTTACTCATGAATATGAATTTGAAGATTCAATCGAGATGCTTACAAATGATAAAAAATTAAAAGATCCTTATCATCACCGTCATTATCGTCATCGTGCTCATCATGACAAAGAAGTGAATAACATTAATCTGGAAAAAACATCAAAGTTTGTGTTTCTTGGCGTATTTATTCATAATATCCCCGAAGGAATGGTTACAGTAATAGGTACTGTAGAAGATGTAGAATTAGGATTCATATTAGCAATTGCTATTGCGATTCATAATATTCCGGAAGGTATAGCGGTTTCCGTTCCTGTATATGCCTATACTAATGACAGAAAAAAGGCATTCTTTTGGTCTTTTTTATCCGGAATCAGTGAATTCGTAGGAGCGTTGGTAGTTGGCTTGATATTCTTTCCATTTATTAATACATTTTTATTAGGAGCAATGCTAGCGGTAGCAGCAGGTATTATGATATATATTTCGCTGGATGAATTACTCCCCGTATCCCACTCAATTGGTAAAGAACATATCGCAATATTGGGCATAATCACTGGAATGTTTGTCATGGCTTTGAGTTTATTAATCCTATAAAATATGGAAATTTACAAATATTATGCTCTCGATGTAAAACAAGGTTAATAAGATTAATAGATAGACAATAAATTCTAATGATCAAACCTTTTCTAAAAATGAAATGTTAGAGATGACAATATCTCAAATAATTTTAATTCAATCTTCACATGAATTATTACAATTAACTAAAATTTTAGAGGCCAAACCTCTACCTAAAACTAAAGATGTTCCTTTTACTATTATATTAATTGGTCCTCGAAATGGGGCAGATTTTTTCTTAATTATTTTTACTCCCGGGACTATTCCAAGATGTGCCAAACGCATTTTTGCTCCGTGTCCTGCATTGACTCCCAAAACTATCAGTTCTGTTCCGAGTTCACACTCGGTCAGACATTTAATCAATGGTTTTGAATGCCGAATATACCCTTTTTTTCTATGACTTTTATCAAACATATCAATTATATTATTATTATTTAGATCGGTGAGATCTGAAATAGAAATAGTTTCTTAATAATGATAGGTTATTAAAACTTATAAAGTTGTTAGGTGAACCTAATTTTGAAAAAACAATGAGGCTCTTTTCCCATTACTTGAGTATCTGATTTAATAATAAAAATTCTCTTATTAAATATTAAATATCACTAATATAATCCAGAAATCTTATTCATATTTAAAATACACTTTATTTTTTAAAAGAAATAAATTTAAAATTAGGGATATCTAATTATTACTTAGAGAAAAAGTTATGATAAGATCGATGCATAAAAAATCTCATGAATATAAAGGGTATGGTACCCCTTTAATAAAATGTTTGACTGAATGTGATAAAGGGGAGGAAGTTAAGGTACTAAGTGTTGATTCAGGTTTCAAGGCAAAAAGGCGTTTAGCAAACTTAGGAATAGTTCCTGGAACTATCATAAAAAAAAAGAAGGAAGCCCCATTTCACGGGCCCCTAGAAATATATGTAAAAGGTACTTCCTTAGTGATAGGAAGAGGCATAGCTTCTAAAATTCTTGTAGAATGTAATGGAGCTTGCTCTTATTAATCAATTTTATAAGAAAAAGATTTAAATTAAGGTATAATAGATAATTGTTTATTAATACAATTAATTAAAATAATATTATGAGTTGTCATTTACCTAAAAAGCCGAAAAATAAAGGAAAGTATAAGGACACAATAAATATTGCCTTAGCGGGTAATCCTAATGTGGGAAAGTCTGTTATTTTTAATCAACTTACAGGACTTTCGCAGACAATAGGGAATTGGCCCGGAAAAACTGTAGAAAGAATGGAGGGCTATTTGGATTTTTTAGGATATCATTTCAATATCGTTGATTTACCTGGTATTTACAGTTTATCAACTTATTCATTAGAAGAAATTGTAAGCAGAGAATATATCGTATCTGATGAAGTGGATTTGATTATAAATGTAATAGATGCAACTAATCTCGAAAGAAATCTCTTTTTCACATTTCAGTTATTAGAATTAAGGGTTCCTATGATCCTGGCAATTAATCAAATGGATATTTTGAGGAAAAGAAAAATTGAGTTAGATTTTGAAGAATTAGAAAGAATTTTCAAACTCCCTGCTCTTCCTGTAGTGGCTGTGCATGGTACAGGAGTCCATCAACTACTTGAGGAAGCCATAGAAATGGTTGTTTATCGTCATTTTCATTCTCATTTTGATGTTTCTGCTTCGGAATTAGAAGAATGCGATCATCACGGGCATGATTATTATCGTGAGGAACATGTACATGATAAAGTAAAATCATGGCCTCCTTTAAAGAGAGAATTTGAATTCCCGGACTTATCTTCTATACTTTCGTTTGGAAAAGAGGTTGAATCTAAAATAAAAGATTTAACAGTAAAGATAAATAAATATCAAGAACATTTTGCAAGTTTCCAATATCCTCCAAGGTTTTTAGCAATAAAACTATTAGAAGACGATGAAGAAATAAAAAAGATTTTTGAGAGCGACGACAAATTACGAAATAGCATTGAAATTGCTAAGAAATATCGAAATGAACTAGAAGAATATCATGGAGAAGATATCCATACAATTATCTCATCTGAAATTTATAACAATATCCATCAAGTAATTGAAAAAGTAATGCAGAGAAAATCTAAAGAAAAAGCTAAAAAAACTTCTTTAGCTGATAAAATCGATCATCTAACGACCCACTCTTTTTGGGGATATGTTATTTTAGTATTGGTTATCTTCGGTATTTATGCTTTTACATTTACAGTTGGCGATTTTTTGGGAGGATTATTAGAGGTTTTATATGGAAATTTAAGTGTGCCGATATATGATACATACGGAGAAAATAATATTTGGGTAAAAATTTTTTGGAATGGAGCTGTTGGGGGATTTTTTGGTGCCGTTGGAGGTGTATTAGTATACGTAATACCGTTCTTTTTAATTATTGAAATTTTACAGGATTCGGGTTATCTTCCTCGGGCAGCCTTTCTTATGGATAGAGTTATGCATGCTCTTGGAGTTCATGGCAAAACAATCATTCCCATGATATTGGGATTTGGGTGTAATGTTCCTGCCTGTGCAGGATGTAGAATCATGGAAACAGAAAGAGAGAAAAGAATATCGATTGTTTTATCTTCGCTTGTTCCCTGTGCAGCAGTTATGACGGTGGTAATGGGTTTAGTAGGTCGATATTTAGGCTTGTTTTGGCTTTTATTTTTGTTTGCTATAAATTTTTCAGTGATTCTCTTAGTTGGAAGAATATTAAATAAAACCATGCCAGGAGTGTGTACAGAACTTATTATGGAAATGCATGAGTATCGAGTACCAAATTATAGTGTAATAACAAAACAGACCTGGATAAGGTCAAAAGAATTTATTTATAAAGCTTTACCTCTAATTATAGTACTCGGAATTATACTGGAGATCTTACTTGAGTTAAGAGCATTAGATCCAATCAATATTGTATTATCACCAATTACAGTTTTCTGGTTAGGTCTCCCGATAGTTACTGGTGTATTTTTGCTCTATGGAATATTACGCAAGGAATTAACATTGGTGCTTCTTGCACTCCTTGCCTCATCGATGGGTCTGACTCTTTTAGAACTCATGACACCCATCCAAATGATTGTATTTTGTCTGGTCACCATGCTATATATACCTTGTTTTGCAACAATTATTATTATTGCTAAACAAACCAATTGGAAATATGCCCTGCAAATTTCTTTTATGGAAATATCAATAGCATTATTAATTGGCGGATTAATCCATTTTGGTTATCTTTTTTTTACTTCTTTATAATTTTTTTATATTCTAAAAATGAATTTATATTACATTTAAATTGTTTTAAGAATTCATATTCGTAGCATAGACCGCTAAAAAAAACTGAATGAATACCAGAATAACCTTTTATTCTCAATAAAATGAAAGTTAGAATAACTACACCTTGTCGTATACATCTTTCTTTGATAGATGAGAATGGGTACACGGGGAGAGTCGATGGTGGTATCGGTCTTATGGTAGATCGTCCAAATGTCGTGTTTGAAGCCTCAAATTCAGCAACTCAATTTAAAATTGAAGCAATTAAATATTATCGAGAATCAATAGAAGTGATCAATGAGAAAGCATCAAAGATTTTCAAGGCCTTTGATATTAACAATAAAAATTTCCATTTTCATCTTCGAAGATATTATCCAAGTCATGTTGGATTAGGGTCAAAAACTCAATTATCACTCGCAATCGCTACTGCTATTGCCAAATTAAAAGACATGGAGATATCAACAAAAGATTTAACTAAACTTGTCGAGAGAGGAGGGACCTCTGGAATAGGATGGCGAGGTTTTGAATCGGGAGGTTTTATCTTAGATGGAGGTCATGATTTTGGTAAGGGAAAAGAAAAAGAAACCTTTTTACCCTCATCAGCGTCAAATTCTGCTGACCCTGCTATAACACTTTTAAGATATACAATTCCCGAACATTGGCGTTTTGTTGTTGCTATTCCGAATGTCAAAAATGGAGCCTATGGAGATGAAGAAGTAACTATTTTTCAAAAGCATGCCCCTATACCAAGAGAAGAAGTAAATGAAGTTTCTCATCAAATATTGATGAAAGTTGTACCTGGAATATTGAAAAAAAATTTAATTTGTTTCGGAGAAGGCATAAAAAGAATTCAGAGGATCGGTTTTAAAAAAATTGAAATAAATTTACAGCATGTAGTAGTTAAAAATTTATTGAACTTCTTTGATGATTATGGCGTTAAGGCTTACGGAATGAGTTCTTTTGGACCGAGCGTCGTTGGTATTACGGAATCTGATCAAGAGGCAGAAGCATTATTTGGAGCAGTTCACAGCCATCTTAGAAAAACTGGAGGTCATATCTATATTTGTAAACCTAATAATACCGGAGCAAAAATCGAATACCTAGAATGATTTTTAATGAGTGAAAATAATTATAAAATCTATTTCTCATCTGATTTAAGTGAAAGAGAAAGAGCTTGTTTTGAGACGGGTATTAAGCTCGGCGCCTTATATCATATTTTAATGGGCATTCCTATTTCTACTGATGAAAATGTAATTAAATTAATAGAACAGGGAATCGAAGCTTCGATTTCTTGTCAACCTTATGTAAAATCTATTAAACTGAATTTGGATCGAGACAAAATTGAGGGGAATAAATCTTCTCCGTTTGATTATGACGAAGTTACTGGAAAGATTATAAGGGCAGAAATCATTCTTGAATATGAATCAATTGAAATTTTAGCTAAAATAGATTGGGTTGAAGATCTACAATATCCTTTAATGTATATTGAAAAAATTCAGGAAAAAGGATAATTCCGTTTTTATTTTACTCTGTAATAAGAAATTTGTTAATTAAATGTATTTCAAAACGCTCTAAAATTAAGTGATCTGATATGTTTACTAAGAATATAAGCATTGAAATTGTAAAAGGGAAAAAAGTACCATTAAAAGAAACTTATATAGTGTTTTATAAATCTAAGGATAAGATCAGAATTATCCAAAAATCTGTTGATGAATCTAATAATCAGTCTATTACGTTAAATTTTGATGAGTGTAAAAGGTTTATCAATTTACTTAATTTTTATTTATTAAAAAATAAATTTAAACCTTATAAAGACAATATGTTAATATTCGAAAAAGATTAATCCCTTAGGCTACTAATATAATTGCTAACAAGGGCAATAGTCTTAAGAGCATCTTTGTTTTTACCAAATCTTTCAATATTTTTCATGTGGTCCCTAATTTTTTCATGAAATTTTTGAAATAACTCTCTGTCATTCTTTTTTTTGGCAATCTTTAATCTAGTCGCCAATATTATAGATTCTAGAGCTAAATTTTCTGCTCTATTAAATAATTTATACGATTCTTGAAATTTTTCATGAAAAATGGGATGTAGTTTGAATACAGGAATCACAACTTCTCCAAAACTATTGTGTTTTGTTTTTTCATATTCTTGTGAGACTTCACATATCAAAATACCCCATGCTTTCTTGATATAAGGTACATCCATCATACGACTCTCTAAATACTTGAATTCATAATATTCTGAGGGAAACTCGGTCAATCCTATCGTTGAATCTCGTTCCTTTAAGGCCGCTAGAGCATATAAATACACATCATCAACGAAATTTATCGCTATTGTACTATTTGCTTTGATATTTTTATAAGTTGCTGTACTGGAAAATGGAGATATCTGTATTTGATTATCTTCCATTAGTCTAATTCCCATACATGAAGCATTAGGTTTGATTTTTTTTCCATCTTCAGTGATAGAATAGGTTGTGGCAATAATTTCGTATAGATTACCTTCACGCAACCCGAAATCTTGATATTTGACCTTCAAAGTTAGAAAAGTAATTGTGAATAATGGTATGATCATGAATTATTAGAATACCTTATAATTAGAAATTAATTTTCAAGAAATATAAACTAGAGGTCTTATAATTTCAAATGGCATTATTCGCCAAAAGAATGGATTAATTATTTTATTTTTTCTAATTCTAAATTATTTTTTCCAAAAGAATTTTATATGCGGAATTATTTTTTGTAATTTGTAATTGAATCCATTTCTTATAAATCTAATATTGATCATGGTGGTATTTTATTGGTTAGCGTAGGTTTAAAACAATCAAATTTGGTTGAAAATAATATGCTCTTTATTATTCCAAGCTGGGGAGATTTATTAGGGTATCCTACTTTAGGGAAATATGTTAACCATTATGTCTCGAAAATTCAATCAGATTTGGTCATATTTTTTGCGGGACTAGAATCCACAGCTATCGTAGAAAAATCTACTGAATTAGGTCAAGAAACGAGGGCTGTTCACTTTTTATTTGGATTGGGGTATTACTATTCAAAATTCGAGCTCCAGTCCGGAAGATATATTACTGATAATAGGGAGTTAACAGGTTTGATTTTATCTGATTTCGTATATGATCACATGGCAACTTCAAAAAATATTACACTTGAAAACGATCGCGATGTTATCGTCGCTGAAAAACTCATAAAAGTTCCGATCTTGGACTTATCAAATAAATCAATTACACAAAGATCCTTTATCAAAGGAGCTTTAATGAGAAATTTTTTTATTCCCTATAAGGATATATTTTTAGAATTTTTAGAAACGATCAGAAAACCGAGTTCTCATCAACTCGGTCAAGGTCATATCCTTTTGAGTACAGATTGGGATACTTTTAACAAGATTCTGATTTCTACTGAAATGATGAAAGATAGAAGAAATAAGTTCATGGAAAATACAGCAGGTATAAACGAGATAGTGTTAGGTGCTGATAAATATTTAAAAACAATATTCTCTGCATCTGATCGCCAAGAAATTTATGATAAAATCCTTTATTTAAAAGATATTTATTCTAAACTTGATTATGATCCCATGTATTTATTTTCACTTATTGATAATGCTTCAAAAGTAATAATTTCTAAACCATCACTTTCTCCAATGTATAAACCTCCTTTGGAAGCGAGTAAAAAGTTGAAAGAATATGTTTTTATTTCTGCTAAAACTCGCCTAAATTCTTTCGTTGAATGGCCTGAGCAATTTAAAAGGAATACTAAAGAACAATTAGAGAATTTAGCTGTTTATAAAGAATTTAAAGAACATCCCCCAGTGGAAAGAATTTCAAAATCCTCCGAAGTGGAACTCACTAACAAGATCGAATTTGGAAATGATAAGATAAGTAAAGAGGAAAAATTCGAATTAAGGACTCAAAAACGACCTTATATTGAATCCAAACCATTACCAAAACCGGAGAAAGACGATGTATTAATTATTCTCTTATACCTTAAAGGAATTATAGAAAAAGATTATGATATACAGTCTATAGGAAAAGCTTTTGAAATAGCAAGAGACAGGCTCAGAAAAATTATCCTCCAATCAAAATTTATGTGGGAGATGGGGAAATATGCGAATTTATACATTAAATTTGAGGAACCGAATTTAGGTTTAAGCCATAAAGAAAAGACCGAAATTTTAGATAAGGTTAATGAATGGATCGAAAATGTAATCAAAGAGACAGAAGATTACATAAAAAAAAAGTAAATTAGAGCTCTTTTGGGAAATGGGTCACTTTCGACCTTATTTCAATTTCAGGATAAATTTTACCCGTAATAGGGGGACTGCTATTATATATCTCTTCAATCTCAATTAATCCAAATTCAGTATCTCCAGTTTTTTGAACTCCTATATAAGTTCCTTTTACAACTTGATTGGCCATATCAAAATTAGCTGCAAAAGTAGCAACTTTAGAATTAACGGGTATTTGTAATAAATCCTCCTTTAAAGCTGTTAGCGGGAAATAGAGTCGGTTATGATCAACAGCTTCTAATTGAAGATGGGGTATAATAATCGGATAACCATCTGTAGGATCGATATATGCGATGGCCCTTATCCCAATAGGATTAGTGAATAATTTATATCCAATTACATTTAACCTTTTCTCATCAAGCCCGGTTGCGGTTAATTTTTTTATCTCTCTTACAACTTTTTTAGGAATTCCCCCAAACGGTAAATTTCTTATAGGAGTGACTACATTAACTTTATTATAATATACCTTATAAACGTTTACATAGGTAAAATAACGCATAAAATCGGAGTTATTGAAATATTCAATATCCTCGCCTTCAGTTTTTGTATGGCTAAAATCTGCTTTTACTTGAATGAATTTAAAAGGAGCTTCCGCTGTCATATAAAAAAAACCTTGTTTTGGATTCTTTTGGATATACTCCTTGCTTGTGCCAATAGTAAATTGTCCCCATACGATTTGATCATGAGATATAGCTCGATTGCTTGAAATCATCGTAATGTGGGGCCAATTACGCGGATCAACTGTAGCAATTAATTTAACCATAATATCTGGCTGAGTAAACTCAATTATTTCCTCCGAAAGTTCGGAAGACCACTGAGTTAAATTATCCTTCTTTTCCATTTAGTCTACATCCCTATTATTTGTAGAATTTTATATTATTTATTTTTTTCTAACACGTTGAGAGTTTAGTTTCTTTCTCATTTTGTACCTTATCATCGTTTATTTCATTTTTTTTGGTCAAACCAGACCATCGAACATTTTTTACACCTGTCTTTTTGGCAATCTCAGAAAATTGCTCCATCTCCTCTTTTTTCAATAATGGTTCATCTTTCAGAACCCATGGTAGATCTAACCTGGAATACTTATCAACACATAACCGATTAAAGCTAAGTAAATCCCATCGACTAGGAAAATTTTCCAATTTTTCAACAATAAACTTACCAATACCGCGAATATTATCTTCAGTAGCAGTATATCTGGGGATAACTGGAGTTCTTATCCATAATTCTTTATTATTTTTTTTTAAATAATTCATAATCCAAATAGCATTTTCTAAAATCCTCTCGTTGGGAACACCAGTAAATTCTTTATGCTTTTCGGAATCAATTTCTTTAATATCCAATAGAACTAAATCAATAAATGGTAGAATTTTTTCATATATTTCTTTTGAGGTATAACCGCAAGTGTCTAATGCAGTAGAAATTCCATCCTCTTTACATTTTCTCAGGAAAATTAAAAGAGCGTTAGCTTGAGTAGTTGGTTCACCTCCTGAAACTGTTATTCCTCCTTTTGATTTCAAATAATATGCTTTATCTTTCTGAACTTCATGAAATAGGTCACTTATATTCCACCACTTTCCTAACATATGCAAGGCGGTACTCGGACAAGCATCCTCACATTCACCGCAGCTTGTACATTTTTCTCGATCGATTCGAAGACCATTTTCATTGAACGACAAAGCAGTTTGTTTGCAAGTTTCAATACAAGTTTTACAACCTATACATTTATGTTGGAACCACTCTAATTGTCGTTTTTTTAAAATTGACTCAGGATTATGACACCATATACACCTTAAAGGGCACTGCTTAAAAAAAACGGTTGTTCTAATCCCAGGACCATCCTCAGTACTCATTTTTTGTATTTCGAAAACTAAAGCATTTTCGGATTCTATTATGTCTGTCAATTTAATCTTAAACAATTTATTGCGCTTATGAATTGGTAATGAAAGAACCCTATAAAATAATTCGTTAAATTAACTAAATTAAAAATGCTTACTTATTAAAAAAATATAAGTATTTAGTGAATTCTTTATTTTGATTTATTATAAATTCCTTTTTCATTTATTTACCGGAGGCTTAACTAAAAGAGATTCCAGCTGCTTTTTCAGCAATCTTTTAGAATTTTTAAGTTTGAGATATATATGAAATGATTTCTCGCTTTGATCTTCAATCAAAGTCGATGTCCATGTCAGTATCAAACATAATCGGAACAGCTTTAGAGTCACGATTTTTCATAGATTAAACACTTCATATTTTATCTAACCACCTTTTAGGTTATCTAAGAAAATGGACTATTACTAACTTAAGATATTCTCTATTGCTGTATTGGCATCACTATATCCTAATTCTTCAGCTAAATGTTCTGCAAGCTCTAGGCACATTTTTCTTGAAGGTAAAACGACTGAACTTGCGTTTCCTCTAAAATTTGGATGATATTTTCCTATTATTTCCAAAGCTCCTTTCTTGTTTCCCATATCCGATAAAATTAAGGCAGATCTATACACAATCGCATCAGCCCAAATGGGAGGATATGTTAATTTTATTGCATCTAAACATATTTGATAGTATTTAAGCGCATTTTCCTTATCGCCTTTCCTTTCATAAAATGCTGCCAAATTTCCCGGAATATTTTCCGGTGTTGCTTCTGTTACCACACCTTCACTTAGCTCTAAACTACGTAAGGTTGTCCTTTTACATAATTCAAAATCATCTCCCATCTCCCCCATAATAGCTAGATTACCGCATAATTTTTGTGCAAACCGGGAAGGAAGATTTTTGAGGGCATCATCAACCCATGGTGCCATTTTTACTTTTAAATATTCGAATATCTGTTTGGGTGAAAACCGTCGAGGATATTCTCCGGCCTCCCATATTTCCTGAAATTTTTGCATTCCAACTGGGTCCAAATACTGAACTCCATGAATCCAAATTGAAATAAATGCTATTTCCATTAATAATTTAACTAATTTACTTGAAGATTCGGCTTTTTGTAATACAGGTATAAATGATTCTCGAATTAAATTGTCTATTTCATCAAGCATTTGTTTAGTAACTACCTTGCTGGCGTCTCTATGTTCCTCCGGGTAATTTTGTTGTGATATCGCATCAATTAAATCTAAATACACTCGGCTTTTATTATACTTAGAACTTAAGTAAGGTGCTATTTGCAGCGTGGTTACGCATAAAGCTCCTGCTTGATCCTCAAATTCTTCGTTTGTTGCACTTCTTACAGTGGCAGCTACTTGTTTGTCTAATAAATCAAACATATCTACTGTCATTCCCATTAATTCATATGTAGCTTTTTGGTTTATATCAATACAAATCGCTTGAAACTTGTCAAAATCTATTTGTCCTGAAAGAAATTTATTCTTTTCTTCATACATCTGAGTTAGATACTTTTTCCAATCATCAGTATTAGGACGTTTTAATTGTAATTCAAATCCTAGTATTACTTGATCTGCTCTAGATTCGTCACTATATACTTTCATTAATTCGAACATCTTATAACAATAATCTGCAGCGATTGATGCTGCTTCTTGTAATTCAAAGTATCTTGTTGTGCCAATTAATGTATTTAAAAACATTAAATTATTTTGCGAATTATCAGTTAAACCTGGGAATTTATTTTGACTAAAAAGTTCTCTGACTCCTGCTTTATATTCATTTCTAATTAATCTCATAGCATTTTCAAAAGAAAGGTCAAATATTTTCTGTTGATATTCTTCAACAGAAAGTTCTCCTGTACTATATCTTTTTCCAAGTTCTTGCATTTCTTTACCTATATTATAAGATGCAGCCTCAGTGTCTTGACTGATTTCTTGTGTTTTTTTCATGAATTCTCTAAAGGTTGATGAAAATTTTTGGCTTTCTGTTATTACAAGCCCAATCATATGAGATTTAGGAAACCCATTTACCCAATTTTTAAAAAACCTTATTCTATCAACTTCAGCTCTAGCAAAATGAGCAGCTACATTTTCATAAACTTGCATAGTTAAGTCGGCTAAGAATATACGAATATTCTCAAATTGCTCAATGGCTTTGATAAGACCATCGGGAAGTTCAGCTACAGAAAATTCAAATACATTCCAACAACTATCAAAGATATCTTTAAAATCTGGTTCTGTTTCCTCTTGAGGATGCCGATTCCATATTATTTTCTTTACTTTTGGTCCTATACGATCCCAGAATCTTCTATAGTTCAAATGAGTAAAATCCCAACCTGAATATCCTAAAAATAAGCAAGGGTATTTTGAGATTAAGTATTCAAAAACTGCCGCCTTTGGAGCTGAAAAGCCTTTTGCACTCTTATAAGCAGAAGCGACGCTTACTATTGTATCTGGACGCTCTATTGTACCGTGCACTTTACATAATATAAATTTATTATCTGGTATTGCATTTTTCATATTGTTTTCAAAGTAATTTTGATATTCAATATTATCTACTAAGAGAACAAAATCAACATTTTCATCTCTTAATGCGTGCTCTAAATAAATATCAAAATTAGTTGTAAAACAGGCTTTTAGAATCCCTGCTTTGGCCAATCTAGCAAGAGCTATATGTGTAGCATTCGGTTTCGCAACATCTAATGCTTCGAATGCTTTATAAAACTTTGTATCTAAAATATTTGCAAAAGCTTCGAAGACCTGTTCAGGCTGTTTCTCGGGATCTTTTAGAATCATATCCTTTGGAAGATTATAGGAATCCGGAACCCGATCAAAAAAAGCTGTTAATATCTCTTCAGTGAGAGTCCACCAAGAAGGAGAGCAACTCGGAGGAGGAATTGATATTCCCGCTCCACAAAATATGACGATACCTTCTTTTATAATTGATGGAAGTGTTTTTTCTAATGGAAGAACCTTAGAATTCTTTCCAATTGAAGAGTTAGAATTATTAGGATTTAGGTACATAATTAATTCACCTTTAAATTTAGAATCTTAAATTGTTTATTTATTTTTTTTCTACATTATAATTCAGAAGAAAAAAGAACAAGTTAAGAAATATATTTCATTTTTCGTATTAAATACACATTTAATTAGGAGTTAGGAGTAAAAATATGAATGAAAAAACTAATATTTTGCCAGATTCAAAGAAAAAGATCTTATCAGAGCATAAAAATTTCTGATATTTGATTTTTGGTACCATATATCTACACTAAGGATATAGAACAAAATAATTTATGGTCTTCGTATAGGTACTCCTGCTGTGGCACCCGTAACTTCTCCATTTTTTAATGCTAAAACTCCATTTACAAAAACAAACTCAACTCCTTCTGAATATAGACGGGGATTTTCGTATGTTGCTTTATCGATTATTCTATCAGCGTCAAAAACAGCAATATCCGCCCAGTAACCTTCCCTAAGGATTCCGCGATCTTTTAATCTCAACTTTTGAGCCGGATATGAGGTCATTCTTCTGATTGCATCGTGAAGTGTTAATAATTTTTCCTCTCGTACATATTTTCCCAATACCTGTGTAAATGTACCGTTAGCGTAGGGATTAGGAAAAATCGCAGAATTTTCTGGAATTACTTGCCCATCTGAAGCAAACATTGTAAGAGGGTGTATAAGTGTAACTAGATTATCTTCCTCGGTTATTGATTTATAAGTACCTCCTACCGCACCTTTTTGTTCTATTAAAACTTCGATGAGTACTTGTCTTGGATCGAGATTATATTCTATAGAACATTGATAGACATTTCTTCCATTATATTTTTCACTATTTGGAGCGTTAATATAAACCTTTTTCCAGTCCTCCCTTTCAGTGATATTTAAATAGCTCTTTACTATTGTATCAATTTCTCCATAGATTTTATTTCTTAGATCATTATCTGTTTTAGATTTTTTTAGTATATCGATGGCTCTAGGATTGTCTATTCCTTGTTGTGAGAGGTAAACCCAGGGTGGTATTAATGCAAAAAGAAAAGTGTGGTTAGATGCATGAGGAAAAACATCAAATGTAATCTCTAAATTTTGTTCACGGGCTTCTTCTATTAATTTAACTGCTTTTTTTATATCTCCAGGCCAAAATCCGAATGCTTTAAAGTGGTTAATCTCAACAGGAATTCCTGATTTAGCAATCGCAATCGCTTCTTTTGTACCTTTTATTAATCCATTATTTCTTAATCCAGCCCGCATATGAGTGGTATAAAGTCCATTATATTTATTTACAACTTTACATAATTCAATAATTTCATTAGTTTTGGCAAAAGATCCGGGGGGATAATCTAATCCCGTTGACATGCCAAATGCGCCCATTTTCATTTGCTCCTCGAGGATATACTTCATATTCTCTAATTCTTCTGATGTTGGTTCTCTATTCTCTAGACCCATAAAATAAATTCTTAACATTGAATGGCCAATAAAAGGGACTATATTAATAGGGATTCCAATTTGTTTTAAACCTTCTAAATAATCATTTAAATTATAATAATTAAATTTATAATTACCTGCCCCGAGCATTGCCCTAAAAGCATCGATATTTTTATCATCTTTATCGGGATTCATGGGTACCATAGAAAATCCGCAATTTCCGACCACGTGAGTTGTAACCCCCTGAGTTAATACATTTTCACCACGGCTTAATAAAACCGTCAGGTCTGAATGAGTGTGGATATCGATAAATCCTGGTGAAATAATAAGATTTAAGGCATCGATAACTTCTTCAGCGTCATCGACCCTAATATTTGGAGCAATTTTCTTAATTTTACCATTATCAATCAATAAATCCGATTTATACCACGGATTTCCTGTTCCATCTATAATTTTTCCGTTTTTAACTAAAAACGTTTTCATAATAAATACATATCCCTGTTTGATATTTGATTAGGAAAATTATTTTTTCCATTTATAAATATTGAATCTGAATCTAAAACAAACTATATTAACAATAAACTAAACCAAATGTATTAAATATTCTTCAAATAGATAATATTTTTCTATAAATCTCTATTTCTAAATCTGTCTTTTTGGAATTTAAACTTAGAGCTTTCAATGATTCTTCTGCGCTCATCAATTGTTCATTGATTATTTTTTTAAATTTCTCTATATTGAAATTAGGTTCATTCAATAATTTACTTATTTTATCTACAGTATTTTTTCTTGTAATATATATCTCATATACCTCTTTTGAAAGGTTGCTAATTACTCTTGGATTATAGTTTTTTAACTGATTTCCTAAAATTAGTTGAATACCTGCAATATATTTAGTTCTATCATTCATCTCTGAATCTCAAAAAAAATTAGTAATAATAAAAAATAAGAAGATTTACATTCGATGGGATTCCCTTGCGATTATTTCATTTTGTAATTCCCGACCAATCGCTGTAAAATATGCATTATACCCTGTAACTCTGACTAATAAATTCTTATAGTTTTCGGGATGTTTTTGAGCATCTTTTAGCATTTCAGTGTCTAGCATATTAATTTGCAAGCAAGTTCCACCATTCTCAACATATCCTCTTAGGTATGATTTAAACTTTTCTTTATGTTCAAGATCTCGCAATATACTTGGATTGAACGTAATAGTATGGCTTGCTCCATTTGGTAAATAATTAATATATTCTCCTGTTTCTGTTTTACCACCTAATGCTCTTCCAACTGAATTAGTGACCGCAGTAGGGCCCTTTAAATCGCTTCCATCCACAGGACAAATTGCATTTGAAAGAAAAGTCCCTTTTTTTCGGCCATCAGGTGTAGCAATGGTAAGTCCGGCATCTGCTCCAGCCCAATAATTCCACGATAACATACCGGGTCGAAATTGAAAGTCTGTTGGCGTTTTGTATTTCCAAGTTTCATCACACCATACTTCCATAACCACTCTCGCTATTTCATCGGCATTATCATCGTCATTTCCATATTTCGGAGCTTTATTTTTTAAGTATGTCTGGATAACTTCATATCCCTCGAAATCATTCATTAATGCTTCTTTGATTTGGGCAATTGTCTGCTTTTTATCTTCATACACTAATTTTTTAATTGCTAATAATGAATCGACTGTTGATGCAAAACCTACTCCTTCGACAGTTACAAATCGATATACTGGACCGCCATTTCTTACATCTAAACCTTTTTCAATACAATCATGGACAAATGTTGATAAGTATGGTGTAGGGAGATACAATCCACGTAGTTCTTCAGTTAAATTATATATATTTGCCGTATGCTTTATCATGAATTGAACTTGTTTTTTCCATGCATTCCAAAATTCCTCCCATGTTTCAAATTCCTCTGGATTTCCCGTTTCTGGACCAATTAGGTCTCCTGGTTTTGTTGTTACATCATTGCCGGGCATATTCTTTCCATTCCACAGTGTTAATTCAATGGATTTTGTTAAATTCACGTTGATATTCACGGTTCCACTTCTGTCATTTCCTTGCATGGTATTTTCTAAACACCCTACGCATGCATAATCCCACGCATCATCTTTGGATATTCCCTCTTTAATCATCCCCGCAATTGACCTTTCGTCAAAATTAATTAAGAATGGAGCTCCTTGCGATCTTGCGATCATCTCCACTATTACATTAAGTAATTTTTCGGGAGAATTTCTATGTAATCTTACATTTGGCTTCGGTTCTAAAATAGGGTGCCACTCATCAATAACTTCTAAAATAGTATAAGTTAATTCATTTGTCAAATCTTCTCCATTAGGGCCACATCCTGATAACGTCATTAATTGGCCAAACCCAGAAGTAATTCCCTGTTTTCCTAGTCTAATCATTGCGTCATATGCCGTATTACAATGAAACCAAAAACTTCCTAAAATATCTTTTGCGAATTCTTTTGTGATATTTTTCTCCTCTATGACATCTTTCCTATAAAGATCCCAGAGATGCTGATCCGTTCGGCCAAATGATAGTCCTGCTCCAGGATAAGATTCTTCTGCCATTACAAGCATATGAGTAAGCCAAATTGCTTGAATCGCTTGCCAGAAAGTTTCTGCAGGTTCCCAAGGAACACGTTCCAGATTTTTTGCCATTTGCTCAAGTTCTTCGACTCTATCAGGAGTAGATGCTTCGTCTTTTAACCTCCTACATTCTTCAGCGTATTTTAAGGCTAATTTTCTTGGAATTTCAGAGGCTTTTATAATGGCTCTGAGTTCCTGCCCCTTTGGACCCTCTTTTTCTTGATCACTTAATTGAGTATATACTTCTTGTGCTTTATTATGATAATATTTTAAGCCTTTTTTCACGACTCCCTCATAATCGGGAATAATATGGCCTGCTGTGGCACCAAGATTCCCAAAACCGGATTTATGATAATTAAGGGTTGCCTCTCTATTCCTTATGTTTTTTTTCCAGTATTCTTTTGCTTCTGTTTCATTGAAACATTTTGATAATTGAGTATTAAATCTTCCACCAGCAATTAAATCATTTTCAGAAATGATTTCTTGTGGGATATAGTTGAGTATAACTTCCTCAAAAAATGTCATTCTGCGTTCTGGTAAAGATAAATCCCAGAAATCTTCAGTCAAATTAACAGGAATAGCCATAGATCTAAAGGATGATGCAAGAACGCCTCTATCATTTTTTCCCAATATCTGAATATAAAAATGTGTTTCTGGTACGATATAGTAATCTCCTTCAAACCATATTATATCCCAGTCAGTACCTGTCGTAAACGGCGTAAACTCATTAGCCCATTCTCGTTCTGATCCTTTAAAATAATAATCTCTCAGCCATTTGGATCGGCGGGATAAATCATGGGGTTCCGCTATTTGATATTTAGGCTCGGTTTTACTCATTTTCCTTACCTTAAATAATTTAGATAATAATCTATGTAAAATCTATGAAAATTGGTATTTATAAGTTAGTTTTTCAAAATATAAAGTACTTTTTAAATATCGTAATAAAAAAAATAAGTGTTTTTGGTTTGTGGATTAATAATAGGGTAAAGAAACAAATATTACTATTTAAGCCTTGCTTCTGAAAGCTTGAGGTGATCTGTTTCCACTTCTACGAATGCTTTAAAAATTTCCTTTACTCTATCATTTTTAGCAGCTTTGGCAGCTTCGCCGTAAAATTTTATTGCTCTTTCCTCTCTTGAGTGTGAATCTTCTAGGTCAGCTTTGTAATCGTCCACGCATGATTCAGGAGGTTCCCACTTTATCTCATCTAATTTTAGGATTTTTTTCCAAACCGAGGCGTGTTCCCCCTCAACTTTTGCAAGGATCTTAAAAAGTTTTTGTCCATCAAGTTCTTTTACTTTTTTCGAAGCACACTTGTAAAAGAGATTATTTGATATCTCAACGCCTAACGCTTTTTCAACATTTGCCTTATCAACGTCATTTAAATCAACGTCCCAAGCACCAGTATCATCATATTTTTTTGAATCAACGATATATTTGTCATATGCCCCGCAGAACGGACATCTGCTTGGTTTCCCATTGCCGATGTAAGCTTCACCACAGATTTTACAAACCCATACTCCTAATGCCATATTTTTCACCTTAAATGTATATTTAATTATTTTTTACTTCATTGAATTAGTATATTTTTTACTTATGATTAGAAAATTCATAAGATTTTTTATACCTTCGACTTAATTTCTAAAAGTTTTTTAATTAGTTTTGAAAAAGCAATTGTTTTAAAAAATAAATAATAAAATCAATTAATAGACTCTTTAAAATATTTAAAAATTTTTTTGATTCCTATTGGTTAGAGTAATCGGAATTGATCCAGGAAGCAAATCATGGGACTTTTTTGGCTTAGATGATAATAAAATAATATTAGATACTTCAATACCAACAAAAGAATTAATTCAAGCACCGCAAAAAGCCATAACCATTATAAAATCGGTTAAAGATATTGATTTAATAGTAGCTCCTAGTGGATTTGGACTACCTTTAAAAAATGTAAAAGATTTGAATGAACGAGATATTTTCTATACTTTATTAAAATTCGAACAGAAAGAAAAAGATAAACTTATCGGATTAGGAGAAATCTTAAGATTGATTAAAGCCGACAAAATTCCAGCAATAATGGTCCCCGGGGTTAAACATTTGCCAACTATTCCGCGATATCGGAAAATAAATAAAATAGATATGGGAACGGCAGATAAATTATGTACGGCTGTAACTGGTATAAGGGATCAAATGGAAAAACTTCAACTATCCCCTGAAAAAATTAATTTTATCATGGTTGAAATCGGATATGGTTTTACCGCAGTATTAGCTATTGAAAATGGACAAATAGTTGACGGGATAGGAGGTTCCAATATCATGGGATTCAGGGCATGTGGAAGTCTAGATGGAGAATTGGCTTATTTAATTAAGATTATTAAAAAAAAAAATATTTATAAGGGTGGAGTGGCGTCCATTGCCGGATATTCTGATTTAAGTTTAAAAGAAATAACATTACTTGCAGAAAAAGACGATCAAATTAAAACTGCGCTAAAAGCATATTTATCAAGTGTTAAAAAAGCTGTCTTTGGAATTTCCTCCTCTTTTTCAACTAAAGATAAGATAAAAGAAATATTATTAGCCGGGAGGGGTGCTGATTTGGTCTATTTAAGAGAAAGAATTAATAAAAGTCTGAAAGACGTTGCGCCAGTAAGGCTAATGAAATCATATAGTCAAATTGCAAAACATGCTGCACAAGGAGCAGCAATGATCGCAAATGGTCTATTAGGCGGAGAGTATGCACCAATCATAAATAATTTAAGGATTCAAGAAGCCTCGGGCTCTATTTTAGATGATATTTACATTCCATTTGATAAAGATAAACTTATAAGTGATTTAGATTAAAATTTTAATAATTACTGGGGAAAGTAGTTATCCAATTATTAAGAAGGTAATACGTGGAATAAAAGGTCATGTAATTAGTATTGAAAAGGCTCCTGTTTCAGTTTCTGCATTTTTAACTGAGGCTAATACTGAATCTATCTTGAAAGATATTCATCCCTCAGATTATGATTTAATATTACTCCCAGGTTTTGTTCAATGGGATACATCAAAATTGGAAGAAAATTTCTCTATTTCAATTAAAAAAGGTCCCGAATTTGCTTCGGACCTCCCTATGATTCTGAATAATATTGAAAATATCTCTCTATCAACTTTAATCCCTGCTAATAGAATATTCAAAAAATCTGGTGAAAATCTCTATATAGAAATAGTGGAAGAGCAATTAGAAAAAGCTAAAGCTAATTTGGGGCATCATACATTTTATATTAATGAAAATAGGTCTAATGTAATAATTGGAAGAAATTTACCACCTCCAATTATTGCCGAGGTTGTTAACTGTACGGATAAAGATAATAAAAGCATATTAAAAAAAACGAAACATTATATTGATTCCGGGGCAGATGTCATTGATATAGGTTGTGTAACTAACAAACCATCCCCTGAAAGAATAAAAGAAATAATCGATCTGATAAGAAAGAATTTTGACATATTAATTAGTATAGATACAATGGAATCTAACGAGATTTTAGCAGCAATTGATGCTGGCACTGATATGATTCTCAGTTTAGATCTAGGGAACTATATGGAGTTTCTCAGCATACCTAAAGATATACCTATAGTTATATTACCCACCAATATAAGAAAAACCTATTTTCCAAAGGATCCTAATACCCGCATTGAAAATTTGTTTAAACTGACTAAAGATTTACAGCAAAAAGGATTTACAAAATTAATAGCAGATCCTCTTTTAGAAACACCTATTTCGCCGGGTATTTGTAATTCATTGGAAGCATATTTTCTATACGAAAAGAAAATTAAAGAATCAAAATACCAAAATATGGAATTACCACTTTTTTTTGGAATTTCAAATGTTGTGGAACTGATGGATATCGATTCTATTGGAATAAATGGACTTTTAGCGAGTATTGCTATTGAATTGGATATGGGCATTTTATTTACTGTGGAGCATAGTACTAAGCTTATGAGAGGAGTAGCCGAATTGAAGGAATGCGTTAAATTGAACTATATTGCAAAAAACAGAAAGACGCCTCCAATAAATCTGGGTACCAGTATTTTTAAAGCTAAAGGCAAAACCAGCCAAGAAAATCCCTTAATTGATGATAAAAAAGCAATATTAGTTGATAAGCTAAATCCCAATTATGAAACGGATGAGAAAGGCTATTTTAAAATTTATATAAGCCAATATGATGAACAAATTTATGTATTACATTTTTCTAATGACCATCAATTACTAAATACTATAATTGGCAGAAGTGCGGAAGCTATTAGTAAAAAAATTATCGAAATGAAGTTATCGAATAATAATTATCATATTAATTATTTAGGAAGGGAATTGAGTAAAGCAGAGAATTGTTTATTTTTCGGAAAACCATACATCCAAGACGAGTGACTTCTTTAATATATGAAAATATCCTTTTCTTAATATTATATAACTAAATCTATTTTTATAATTGAAAATAAAATTATACTTAAATGGGCAGAAAAAAGAAAATAATATTTGTTTGTATAATATTTATCCTATTTACAAATGTTGCAATACTTCTTAGATATTTGATATTCTTTTATCAACCGTATTGCTTTAAAGATTGGGAAGGAGATCCTAACTGGGAACCCCCTCAGTATTATAAAGAGGGAATTGCAGATAGTAAAGTTGAAGAATGTGCAAGATATGCTGGAGATAATATTGAATTTTCACAATGTTGTAATGGCAAATATCGATATATTTATGATGCTGAAAATGATGTATATGATGATTCAGATTATAATATAGTGAGACATGCCGGTACCACTTATGCCATCTTAGACTTATATAAAGAATTAGGAGAAGAAAAGTACTTATCTGTAGGTTTAGCAGGTTTAGAATACTTATTAGAATTTACCTACAAGATAAATTTGAATGAGTGGGCGATTAATTACAACACGAAAATGAAAGTTGGAACAGTCTCTCTAGCAATTTTAGGAATGGTGAAGTATTGGCAAGCTACTGGTAATGAAAGATATAATATATACGTTGAAAAATTTGCCAACTTCATAGTTTCTCAACAACGGGATGACGGCGCATTTGCAGGGGTATATGGAAAGAAAGAGGAAAATTTGTACTATTCCGGAGAGGCATTTTTTGCACTTGCAATGGCGTACGATATGCTGGAAAAAAAAGAATATCTTAAAACTATTGAGGATGCGCTTGAGTTTTACTGGTCAAGCGATTATGATTACGACGAATCGGCTTTTATACCTTGGGCATCTTCAGGTTGCGCTAAATGGTATAGATTAACTGATAATAAAGAATTCCGGGATTTTTGCTTTGAAATGACCGATATTCAAATAACAAGACAATATTTAGGCGATGAATTAGACGAATTGGGGAATCCGATATATGGCTGTATCAACGGTCCTACAGTCAATACTGCGGTTTATCTAGAAGGAATTGGAGATGCCTTACGGATCGCAAAGTCCGAAGAAGATACTGAAAGAATTAATAATTATCAATCTGCTTTAAAAGCAGGGATAGAATGGGTACTTTCACTTCAATTTCGTAAAGAAAAACAATTAGGGCGTCCTATTAGAGGGTATGGAGGATTCCATAGAGGATTTGTAGTGGATGATGCCTATTTAATCCGGATCGATTATACTCAGCATGCTATCTCTGCAATACTTCGGGTATTGAGGGAATTTAGTAAGGAAGAGATTGAATCTATAGAAATCCGGAACGGAAAAGTCGATTTTAAACCTAAAAAATCAGAATCTTTTTCTAATTTATATGTGTTACTCTCTTTAATCATTGCTGCAATAGTAATTCCATGTTTGGTATTCATTCATTATGTGAAAAAATATATTCCCTCTATTGAAATCTTGAAACCAGAAAAGAAAGCGAACAAATCGTTAAAATTAAAATTGAAAAAAAAGAGAAGAGATATCTTAAATAATTTCAAAACACGTTTTTAGATCTACTCCCGGTTCACAGAGAGGGAGTAATTTAGCTAATGTTGTACCAACATTGTTATTATGCTCTTTAACAGCTTCTTCATCTTTATATTTTTCAAAAAATATTATTGTATTTTTATTTTTTCGACCTTTAACTGTATGAGCAGCATAATATAAACAGCCTGGATCAGTTTCTCTTACTTTAGGAACTATTTCCTTTAAAGCTTCAATAGCTTCTTCCAACATTCCTTCTTTTACTTTAAAAGTAGCGATTTGAATAACTTGCAAGGATGTCACCTTTTAGAATTAAATAATGATAAAAGGTCTAATAAATGTTATTATGATTTAAAAAAAAATGAAGTAAAAATTGTTATGTTATAAGATTTCAACACAGGTTTTCATATCCATTCCTGGTTCTAAAAGTGGTCCTAATTTTGCCATATTTTTTCCTAAATTTGCCATATGTTCTTTTAGCGCCTTATCATCTGCATATTTTTCGTAAAACAAAATAGTATTCTTTTCTTTGGTCCCTTTTACAGTATGAGGGATATATTCTAAACATCCGGGCTCGGATGCTTTAATTTTTGGCACAACTTCTTTTAAAACTTGTATTGCTTCTTCCATTTTACCTTCTTTTACTTTAATTGCAGCAATTATAGTGATAGTCATAAAATCAAACTCTTTTTTTTGTTGATGTAAATTTTAACGAATTATAAAAATTAAAACTATGGATATGGTGAAGATTTTATTTAGTAATATTCCAAAATATTATATAACGTATCCCTTTGAACAGGACGTTTTCCAGCTGCTTTAATAATCTCAATCATTTCATTTGGGGATAAATATTGACCATATTCAGCGCCGGCACTTCTTGAAATGTTTTCTTCCATTAGTGTACCCGAAAAATCGTTTACGCCATAGTTCAAAGAAACTTGAGCAAATTTTGGCCCTAATTTTACCCAAGAGCATTGAACATTATCAATATAATTATTAAAAAATATTCTCGCTACACAAAATAGTTTTAAATCAGCCATTCCATAACTTGGTTTCAAGGGATTATTCTCTAATCTTGATAAAACTGGATTTTCTTTGATAAATGGTAAAGGAACAAATTCGGTAAAACCATGTGTTTTTCTTTGAATATTTCTTAAAACTTCTAAATGTGCAATTCTATCTTTTATATCTTCAATATGTCCATACATTATGGTTGAAGTGGTTGGAATTCCAATCTTATGAGCCAGTGTTATAATATCGATCCATTGGTCAGTCTTAATCTTATTTGGACATACAATTTTTCTAACCTCATCGACTAAAATTTCTGCAGCGGTACCAGGTATCGAATCTAAACCCGCGTGCTTAAGCTCTTTTAAAGTATTTTCTATTGAATCATCGTGGAGTTTTGACATATAATATATTTCTTGAGGAGAAAAAGCATGAGTATGAATACGTGAATCAACATTCTTAACAGCCTTCAAAATATCTAAATAGTAGTCAAAAGTTAATTCGGGATTAATTCCCCCTTGAATACATATTTCAGAACACCCAGCATCTTTAGCTTCTATAACTCTACTTCTTATCTCATCGATAGTTAGCAAGAAAGCATCTTCATGTTCTCTGGGTAAGCTAAAGGAACAAAATTTACATTTTTGATAACAGATATTCGTAAAATTGATATTTCTATTTATTACAAATGTAACGATATCTTCTTTCTTATCGAAACAGATTTGATTTGCTGCATATTGTAATGCCAAGAACTCTTTACCGGTTACTTTTAATAATTCTAATGCCTCTTCAGCTGTGATCTCTTTTGAATTTAGCGCTTTCTTTAATATCTTCTTTATTTCAAGTTTTATTCCATTAAAAATCTGTTCTGTTATCATTTATAATTATGTTATCAATTATTTTCTTAACTTTATTTGATATAAATTTGGTTTTATTGATAAATTTATCATAAATAGGAAATCTTTCTTTTAATTTGTAACCATTTACTTCACATATTTTTTTTAAATATTCTATTTGAGGCCATGGTTTATTGGGATTAATATAATCTTTTGTTAAGGGCGAAACTCCTCCAAAATCATCAATTCCTATATTAAGAAACTCTTTTTCATAACCAGCAATTAAGTTTGGCGGAACTTGAATATGAATCTCATTTTCAAATATAATTTTAGCAATCCCTGCAATTTTAACTATTTCTTCTATAGTTATAGGTTTTTTCGGATGATACGGTATTCCCTCCTTATATACAAAATTTTGAATGATAACTTCTTGTATATGCCCAAATTGATTATGTATATCTTTAATTAAATAGAGATCTTTAATTCTATCTTCAAACGATTCTCCTATTCCTAATAATAATCCTGTTGTGAAGGGAATTTTCAACCTTCCAGCATCTTTAATATGTCTGATTCTCTTTTCGGGTTGTTTTCCTGGAGAATATTCATGAACTCCTCCCTTATCAAATAATTTCATACTCGTACTTTCTAACATTAATCCCATACTAGCAGTATATCTTTTTAATTGCTTTAACTGGCCATAAGTTAGAACACCTAAATTGGTGTGCGGTAAAAGATTCAAATCTAATAGATAAGTACAAATATCAGTAATAAATCCTGTAAAATCATAGCAATCTCTATTTTCTAACTCTGTTTTGACTTCTTGAAAGCTCTCAGGATTCTCTCCTGACATTAATAATGCTTCTTTACAATTATATTGAATGGCTTTTCGTACTAAATCAACAATATCTTCATTATTAATTAATATAATATTATCATTGCCATTGATTTTAGGAATTTTATAATTGTAAAAACAATATCCACATTGATTCTGGCAATAATTTGATATAGAAATTGTAAAATTCTTAGAATAAGTTATTACATTTCGCTTTTCTTGGGGTAATTGAGCTTTTATTTCTTTTATTTTTGCTTTTAAATCGTTAATTGATAAATTTTTTAAATGTTCTAGTTTGTCAGGATTAACCATTAAGTTCTCCTTTTATATATTAAATGCACATAATTATCTCTTTTATAAACTTTAACTAATTTGAATTTTCTACCTTGCTCCATCTTATCAAAACCTATTCCCTCAACTAAACTAGTCGCGTTTTTCCCACCTACAATCCAAGGAGCAATAGTTATCCTCATCTCATCAATTAAATTATGTTTTATAAAACTCCAATTTAAATTGCCCCCACCTTCTAATAAAATTGACTTTATTCCCATATTTGATAAAAATAATAACATATTTACCACATCTACCCTTTTACCCGCTCCTGATTTTATTATTTTTACCTTCCTTGATTCAAATTCTTTAATTTTATCCATGGTTACATTTTCAGTTGTACAAATTATTGTTGGATATCTTTGTGGCTGAAAAGTAATTACATTTGAATCTATTGGGATTGACAAAGTACTGTCAACTACAATTCTTTGATATCCCTTATGTTTAAAGTATTTAATATGAAGTTTTGGATTGTCTTTTAAAATAGTTCCTTTTCCCACCATAATAGCATCTACTTTTGTTCTTAATTTATGAACTTCTTGCCAATCGAATTCGTCTGATAATTCCGGATCTCCCGTTTTTGAGGCAATCTTACCATCTATGGTCATTGCAGAACTCATTATTATGTAAGGCCTTTTAACTTCTTTCAAAAACAAGCTCTCCTCTTATATAAACTCTTTTTATATTTTCAGATTTAGCTCTTTGTACTATTAAGGGGAATATATTATTAGAATCAACTTTAAATGAATAGAAATTTGGATCATTTAAATCTATTAATAATAAATCTGCTACTTTTCCCTGTGAAATTGATCCCCTATTTTTTTCTAAATTAAAATTTCTCGCAGCATTAATTGTTATCATTTTTAACAATTCTTTTGAATCTAATTTAACATTTTCATCATTTCTCCCTAAAACTCTTAAAATTCGATATGTGTAGCGTAATTCTTCAAATAAATCGGTATTATTTATCATAATATTATCTGTTCCTAAACTTATAGGAATCTGTAATCTTATAATTTCTGTTATGGGAGGAAATCCAACTCCAAAATATCCATTACTTCTTGGACACAAGATTAGTGATATTTTTTATTTTTTATTAATTCTAAATCTTCTTTTGTGTAATGAGTTCCATGGACAATAATATCTATTAAATCATCATTTATAATCTCCTCAAATAATGCTTTATCTCTTTCGACTTCGGCATCATGACAAGCAATTGGTTTCTTGAATATATTTTTAAAATACTTTAGCCTCTCTTTAATATAAATAGATAAATCATTATAGCTAGATAAACCAATTCCATCGCCCTCTTTGAAAATCTCTTCGATTTCTTTGGCGTCGGTAAAGCGTCCTAAAATTATATAATTTAAAGGTAAACCTTTCAATGAATCTTTTAAAAATTGAATACCCTCAATATCTCTTTCTCGAAAATCAACAAAAAAAGTTATACCATTTGTCAGCATTTCTGAAATTGCATTTTTTATACCGATTGACTTTATTTCTCTTGACGTGTTCTTTAATAATTTATGCTTCAATCCATTCGGAGGCGCAACAACTTCCATTAGATCTTTATTAAATCCCATTTCTTTAGCAAAACTATCAACAATATGGGTATGGGAGTTTATGAAACCAGGCATCATTAATAAATTATGTTTATCGGTTCCAATTTCAATATTCTTTTTAGGGTTGTCATATCGCACTTTTAGAATTTTTCCATCTTCATTGATAATTAAAGATACATTTTCTTTAAGGTCTAATTCATCGCCAATGAGTCCATATCGACTTTCAATCTCCTTATTCGTCATATTTTATAAAAATATTGGGGATAAGCATGAAAAAAAAATAAATTTGAATATTAATTATTAAAATTGGTATATCTTTTTTAAAATTAGAGCAAAAAAAATTTTTCTTAATTAAATATGCCATTCAAATCGGACTTACAAAATTCTGACTCGTCATTAGATATAGCACTTGATAAAGTTGGTATTATTGATTTGGAAAAAAAAGTTGAAATTGTTCAGGAAAATAAAAGATATTCTTTTTATCCGAAAATTTCAGCATTAATCAATCTACCAGCTCAGCAACGGGGTATTCATATGTCACGAACTTCTGAAACAATTGAAGAGATTATAAATGAAGTGATCTTCACACCCACACCTACGATTGAGAAAGTTGCTGATAGGATCGTAAAAGGTTTATTAGAAAAACATCCATACACTACTAAAGCAGAAGTTAAACTGAAAGGAAGGATTGTAGTTCAAGTTCGAGAAAGCGAACAAAGAACTATTCAAAAATCTTATGATATAAGCTCTTATGTATTAGCGGAAAAGAAGGAACCCGGAAAAATTGATTTTAACTATTTCATAGGAGCAAGTGCAGTTGGTCTCACAGTTTGTCCATGTGCTAAAGAGATGTCTCAAGAATATGCCGAAGAAGTTATTAAATCAAGAAAAGATATTAATATATCTGAAGAAGACTTGAAAAAATTGATAAATATACTTCCTTTCTCATCCCATAATCAGAGATCAAAAGGTACTATTGTCGTACAAATTAAAGATTTAAATAGCCATAAAGTTGATGTTTTGGATATCATAGATATTATTGAGGAATCTATGAGTGGACGGATCCAATCTGTTTTAAAAAGACCAGAAGAAGCTGAATTAGTTAGAAGTGCCCATTTAAAACCATTATTTTCTGAAGATGTCGTCCGTGAAATGGCAAAAAATTTTATAGCAAGAGAATTCCCGAATTTGGATGATAATTTTAAAATAAACTTCAAAATTGAAAGTTATGAATCTATTCACCCCCATAATGTATATGCTGAATTATCTACTACTTTGGGAGATTTAAGAAAAAATATTCATAAATAAATATAGAAAATCTAAGGAACTAATAATTATACTTTAGATTTCATAGGTTATTAAAATTGCTCAAAATTTGGTTCATTAAAAAATCTTTAAAAAATTAAGTTCTTCCTCTTTAAATGGAATATCAGGAGCATGTAAAGAGAAATTTTCATCGTTAAATAATGTTTTTCCATAATCCCAAATTATAGAGGAGTTTGGGCTTAATTTTTTTTATGCCTAAATAGTCTTTCACTCTTAAGATTAAAAAAAAATAGGTATTTTACTTATGAAATTGAAATTGCATTTTTTAAATGGTTTTCTTAAAGAGGAATATTTAAATAGATTACAGACAAATATTTAAATTAAAAAATGAATAGCGGTTCACTCTTTACAAAAAAGTATAGAAAACTGTGATCTATTTGCTTGGATTAAATGGATATCTTGATGGTTGTACTGCGTTATTAGTTGTAATTTTATGTGTTTCTTTGGCAATAGGATTTTATATAAGAGCAGTAAAATTAGATTCAAAATTATTGAAATGGGGAGCTGGAATGGGTTTTTTTACAGGACTGTTATGGCTTGGCCCAACTACAGATTTTTTATTAGTTTTGATAACAAGTCATCATATTTCTTATTATTTTGATATAAGTATGTATGGTGTACTTTCTTATATTTGGGTTGGTCCAAGTTTTTTATGTGGAATTTATGTTGGCTCTGAATTATTAGCACCTGAAAAGAAAAAGATCTTATTTTCGCTATTTATCCCTTTAGCAATAATATTTACAATTATCCTTATTTTAGATCGGGAAAATACTTTTACTTTCACTGAAAATAAAGGGGATTTAATTGATTCTCAATTCATTTATTTGTCTCCTTCATTTATCTTGATTAGTATTTTTCTCACATTCATTTTAATTTTTAACGGATTCGGTGCTCTCAATATGGCAATCAAATCTACAGGTGAAATTCGTAAAAGATTTTTATATTTCACAATTACTTTCTTTTTATTTGTAGTTGTTGCTGTTTTTGACGCATTTATAAATGCAAGTGTATTCGGAATATTATATATTGTAAGACTTGGCATGATATTTTGTGCTTGGTGTACATATCTTGCATTAAAACCTTAATTATTATGGAGGAATAAATTATGACTAAAAATAAATGGAATAAATATCTAAATATTAAGAAATTTGAAAATTTGGCTCAGATGGTATTATATTCAATAAAAAAATATGGAAGAAGAACCGCAGCTCGCTGGTTTAGAGAGGATGGTAAAACTGTAGAATCGATAACTTATAAAGATTTAGGAAATATGATGCGCGCTGTATTTGGCGGTTTAACTTCCTTAGGACTTAAAAAAAAAGATATGATTGCGCTATGTAGTCATACCCAAATTGAATGGATTTATAGTGATTTAGGAATACAATCTTTAGGTGCCTGTAATGTTGCAATCTATCCTACTTTAAAACCTAAGGAAATAGAATATATTTTAAAAGACTCAGGAGCGAAAGCTATTATAGTAGATGAACAAGAAAATCTTGAGAAAATTTTAGTAATTGAAAATAATTTACCTGATTTAAGATATATTATTGTCATTGATGAATTTGACAATGCATTAGTAAAAGAAAATATCATATCTTTTTCTAAATTAATCAGTGAGGGTAAACTGTATAATCAGGATAATCCAAAGAAATTTTTAGAGACAGTTTCCAATATCGAAGAAGGGGACCTAGCAAGTCTTATTTATACGTCAGGTACTACAGGAATCCCTAAGGGTGTTATGTTAACGCATAAAAACTTCTTATCAGATGCATATCTTGCAATATCTTCTACGGCAACTCTACGAAAAGGAGAAAAACCTTGGGAAATGGACTTTTTATCACTATTACCTCTAGCTCATTCCTTTGGGCGATGTGTAAATGAGTATTGTATCCTTTACGTTGGTGCAACAATGAGTATTGTTGAAAAATTGGATCCAGAGATGATTCGAAAAGCATTATTAGAGTTTAAACCAACCATGATAGTTGGGATTCCCTATTTGTTCCAAAAAATCTACAATATAGTTCTTGAAACTGTGGCTACAAAACCAGAAAAGATTCAAAATATCTTTAATAAAACAGAAGCAATGGGAAGAGAATATTCTGAATATAAAATGGAAGGTAAAAAACCTCCCCTAGCATTAAGACTCAAGTTCACTCTCTTAGGAAATGTCGTTCGAATGGTGCTTAATAAAAATTTTGGAGGAAAGTTAAAACTAATGATAAGTGGATCGGCTGCAATTTCTCCGGAATTGTTGGTTTTCTTTAATATGTTCAAATTTAACCTCATTGAAGGGTATGGTTTGACAGAAACTTCACCTGTAACTCATTTACTTAGGACTTCATATAATTCAGATTATCATCCTAAAATTGATAAAAAAATCGATGAGTATACTCAGCTTGGCTCAATAGGCCCTACTATAGATATTTCAGATAATCCATATGAACCAGTGGAGCAAAAACTTACTCCTGATGGGGAATTATTAATTCGCGGACCAATGGTTATGAAGGGTTATTGGCAGAAGCCAAAACTAACTGAGATCGCTTTAGACAAAGAGGGGTGGCTTCATACAGGAGACTTAGCTGAGATCGATGAAAATGGCTATGTGCGTATTAAAGGACGCGCTAAAGTAGTAGTAAAGCTGCAAACGGGGAAAATGATTAGTCCGGCAGCAGTAGAGAACTTAATTGTTCCTGCTTCAAGAAAGATTGCTCAGATTATCTTAATTGGAGATGATTCTAGAAAATTTTTAACTTGTATTGTTTGTCCTTATTGGGAACCCCTTAGAAAATTCGCTGATGAAAATGGGATAAATTATACAAATTTTGGAGACTTAGTTAAAAATGAGAACATTCAAAATATTATCAAGCAAGAAATTAATGAAATGCTAGAAGAAGTATCCGATTATATGATTCCAAAGAAAGTTCTAATTAGTTGTAAGGATTTTCAAGCTGACGAGGATTATCTAACTCCTACCTATAAATTTAAACGTAATAAAATTTATGAAGATTTAAAACCTTGGATAGATAAATTATACGCAAATACCGCAGATGTGTTGGTAATAGAAGATAGAATAACCGACTTCTATGATCAGAGCCTTATCATAGGATAGTTAACTTGGATTAAAAGAACATAGAATATAAGATGTCAAATTCAAGAACTATTGCAAATAAAAAAGAACGAAGATATAATAAATATATAGACAGCGCAATTAAAGTTTTTGAACAAAAAGGGTATCACAATACACGAGTAAAAGATATCACAGAGGAAGCAGGTACTTCAGTAGGAAATTTTTATCGATATTTTGATTCTAAAGAAAAAATTTTCGAAGTGGTCATAGATCAATTTTATACTTTAATGGTAAAAGAATTGCAAAAATTACAAGTTATAGATATACCTCCAATATCATTCGTTAAAGATTTAATTACCACTTACTTCAAAATTTTTAAAAAAAAGAGGAGAATTGCACTTATATATATTGAACAAATGGGGGGTATAAATAAGGAATTTAAAAACAAAAAAAATGAATACCAAGAGAAGTTCGCAAAAGAGGTAGAGAAAATCATCCAAAAACTCGTGGATCTAAAGGCAACAAGGATACAGAACGCTCAGGTTACCGCAAGAGTTTGGACATCTTCGTTGCTTGAGATTTTTCGATGGTGGACGCGTACTGACTTTGAATTGGATGAACAAGAATTAATAGAAAATATCACCAACTTTTTAGTTTTTGGAACCATGCAGAAAAATTCAAGAAAATGAAAGCCTGTATATACTTCATAAATTAATGTGAAAAGTCTATGGACCCATTTTATGGTATTGAAGGAGATTACATTGAAACTAAAAAGGATAACCTGATATTTGATGTAAAGGGGCTATTGCATCCTAATGATCGTAAAATCTGTTTCATTAGATTTTATCCCGATAAGGAGGGCGACCGCGTAAGAAAAAATATACTGTATAAGAAAATTTATAATATTAAAGAGCGGTACACCTTTTTGAAAGAAAGATTTCCAAAATACATTTTCTTTTCCGAAGAGCTCGATTTAGAAGTACAAGGAGTTGAAATTAAGGATATAAAAAAAATGTATTCCCCAAAAGATTACTTCAAACGAATATGTAGAAAAGTCAATTTGACTAGACTAGAAGAATATTGCAAAGAATTATGCGAAGTCTTTATTAATAAAGGAAATATTCCCAAGAATGCAATTGGGATCACAGGATCGCCTATGGTTAGCCTAGCTAATGAAAATTCGGATATTGACTTAATTATATATGGAACAAAAACAAGTTTAGCTTTTCAGGAAAAGCTAGAAAATATTCTTGAAAAATCAAATAGTTGCAGAAAGTATAACATAGAAGAATTTCAACGTCATTTCAATTGGCGGGCTGGTGGTTCGAGTTTATCTTTTAAAGATTTCATGAGAAGTGAGAAAAGAAAACTCCATCAAGGAAAATTTTTCAACACTGATTTTTTCATTAGATACATAAAAAACCCTGAAGACTGGAAAGGAAATTTTTATGACTTTAAATATACTGATTGCGGAAGATTGAAATTAACAGCTGAGATTACTGATTCCACGGATTCTATTTTTACACCATGTGAATATAAAATAAATCCAGTTAAGATCTTAACTAGTAATCCGCTTTTCAACAATAGCGATGAATTCCCTCTTGAAAAGATTAGCTCTTTTCGAGGGAGATTTTGTGAGCACGCTATAACAGGAGAAAAAGTATTAGTTGAAGGAAAATTAGAAAAAGTTATGTTTAAAGATAAAGAGAAATATTATCGTATTTTATTGGGCGACCAAATTCGGGATAGAATGATTGTTCTTAATGGTTGATATTATTTTATATTATTTTCTAATATTTTCTAATAAGGAGAAATTCAAAATAATGCCATCTCTATATTCTATATATCTCTAAAATCTCTCTATATCTCTCTCTATATTATGTCGATTACGCTTTTATTCTGATATTTTATAATATATTATAAGACAAAAAAAGAGATGATTTATTTGAGTATTTTAAAAAAATGCGAAAGAGCTAGAAAGCAAAGCTACAAACATTTAAAAAATATTTGTGATAAATGTGGTGCTTATAATCACATAGATCAAGGATTTTGCGGAATTTGTAAGTCAACCCACATAAGAAAAGCAACAGAAAAAGAAAAAGAACAAACTCTCTATTTTCTTACTAATATAATTGATAGTCGTTCATAAATTATTCTTAAAATTTAATAACAAGTATATAAAAGGTGATTTAATTGAAAAAGTTCCTCAATTTTGATAAAACTCTTAAAGTTTTTTACGATAATATTTGGCTAGATGATCAAAAAATCGTAATCAAAATTCCACTTCTAGAAAAAAAAGATAAAAAAGATTTGAAAAGTACTATTGAAGTGGAGAGGTTTAATTTAGCAAATAAAGTATTTCTTTTAGCCTACGAATAACTAAATATCTCAATTAGCACTATTTTAATCCATACTTTATTTTTTAGGTTTTTTCTAAATTTTTTTTATTATAATTCCTGATCTTACTAATTTTTGATTTGGACATTTGCACAACTTTTGCAGATAAAAAGCAAACATTTGCACAACTTTTGCAGACAAAAAGTAAACATTTAAATATGAAAATGCACTAAGTGATCTTAATATAATTAAAATTAAAAAATAAAACTAAAATCTTTAAATATAACTGAGGTGGAAAAAAAAAGAAATTAGAAGATTGGAATGTTTTTAATCAATTTAAAACTTAAATCACAAATAAATTTAAAATTAAAAATTTGGAGGTTGAAAAAAAAAAGAAAAAAAGATATGGTTATTAAGAAGTAATAAAAAAATGAGCTTGGCTTTTGAGTACTACTAATGAAAATGAAAATAATTAAAAAATATTAAAAGAATATAAAAAAAGAATTATGGAGGTGTTTTATTGGGTAAATTTATAGATTTTGACAAAAAGGATGGAATGTTTTATGATAATTTTTGGCTAGACGAGCAAAAACTCGTAATAAAAATGCCATTACCAAGAATAAATTATTCAGATAAACATCCAAATATGGATTTCAGGATCGAAGAATTTAACCTAGTGAACTGTATATATCTATTAGGCTATGATTAAGTATAATTTTTAAAACTACCTCCTTTCTTATTTTTAAATAAAATCTCTAAGAATGGAAATTTAGTATAGAAATAAACTTATTTTGTATAATTCATTTCAAAATTTAGAGATAATGAAAAAAATTGAACGCTATAAGCATTATGTAAACCTTGATCCAGAAGACCTTGACGCTTGGCTAAATTTAGGAGATGTTTATTTTGAAGAATCTGACTATTCCAATGCATTAAATTGTTATAAAAAAGCTTCAGAACTAGACCCATATTCAAGTGAAGTCTGGAACAACATAGCGTTAATGTATTCTTATAACGGGGATAATAAGAAAGCAATTGAGTGCTATAAAAATGCCTTAAAACTTTCTCCTGACGATGCTATAGTGTTTTATAACATTGGATATTCATATGAAGACGATGAAGATTTTGATGAAGCAATTAATTATTATAAAAGAGCTTTAGAATTAGATCCTACATATATAGATGCCCTTAATAATATCGCCCTTATTTACAAGGAAAAAGAGATGTATGACGAGGCTATACTAAATTTTGAAAAAGCGCTTAAGATTGACCCTGATAATATTTTCATCATACAAAATCTCGCACAACTCTATTATGATATGGAAAATTACGAAGAAATCATTCACTATTATCGACTTGCTCTTGAATTAAAACCTGATGATGCAAAAATTTGGAATAAGTTAGGAAACTTATATTATGATATGAATAATTTTGAAGAGTCAATTAAATGCTACAAAAAAGCAATTGAATTTGATTTTTATATTATTGAAGCATGGAATGGGTTAGGACTCTCCTATACCTTTATTGAAGAATTTAAAAAATCCATTAAATATTATAAGGAAGCACTAAGGCTTGACCCCGATGATGATGCACTATATGAGAATATTGCTTTTAGCTATAGTAAATTAAATATGTATGATAATGCCATTAAATATTATAAAAAATCCATAGAATTAAATCCAGATTACTCATCAGTCTGGAAAAGCTTAGGAAATGTGTATCAAAATAAAAAAGATTATGATAATGCTATCAAGTGTTATGAAAAAGCCTTAGATTTAACCCCCAATGATTTTGAAAGTTGGAAAAATTTAGGTACCATCTACAAAATTAGAAATGATTTTAAAAAAGCTGAAGAATGTTTTAAAGAAGCATCCAAATGGAAGCTTAAAGTTTCTTAATTTATTAATAATTTTCAGTCTAAACTTTTTATTAAATTGTTTTTTTAAATTATTGAGTAATTATGAAAATCTATAATGCGGATCTTCACATTCACAGTCCTTATTCGATTGCAGTATCGAAAAACCTTAATCTTGATACAATGTTAGAAACCTGCCAGAAAAAGGATTTGAATATATTAGGTACGGGAGATGTTTTACAACCAGATTGGTTAAAATATTTGGAATCAAACCTTAAAAAAGATAAGGATGGTGCTTATTTTTATAAAGATGTTTTTTTTGTTTTACAAACTGAAATAGAGGATCAAGAAAGTATCCACCAAGTGGTTCTATTTCCTGATTTTGCTGCTGTAAAAGAAGTTCAAAAAAAATTAGATCCCTCATCGAAGAATATTCTTGATAAATGGGGCGGTCGTCCTAGAGTTAATTTATCTCCAGCTGAATTAGTTGATAAAATAAGTGATTCTGGTGGTATAATCGGACCTGCTCATGCTTTTACACCATTTAAAGCAATATTTCGTCAAAATAAATTCAAAACGTTAAAAGATTGTTATGAAGATGCAGTTGAAAAAGTTCATTTTCTCGAATTAGGACTTTCCGCGAATACCGATTTAGCAGATAGAATGGATGATTTAAAAGATATCTCATTTTTAAGTAATAGTGATGCTCACTCTCAAGATCCTCGCTCATTAGGTCGAGAATTCAATAAATTTGACATTGACAATCCCTCTTTTGATGAGATTTTTTTAGCAATAACAAGAAAAAACGGGAGAAAAATCACGTTAAATGTAGGATTGCATCCGAAACTTGGAAAATATTATACTATGTTTTGCAACAAATGTAGAAGGAGAATTTTATTTAAAAAAGCGAAGAAAGGTCTTGATTTCGGATTTTCGCAATATAAGTCAACAGAGAATTTTGTAATTTTTTACTCAAATGATCCTACTTCTATGAAACAGCAGTATATTGAGCAAGTTTCAGTAAACAAAATGATATGTCCAGCTTGTAAAGATGAATTAAAAAAAGATTTTAAGCTAAAATTGGGTGTAAGTGAAAGAATTGATGTAATTTCAAATTATAAAGCTCCAAAACATCCTGATCATCGACCAAATTATATTAATGCCATTCCCTTGATAGATATAATTCGTTCAGTTAAGGGTATTAAAAGTACTTCAAGTAAAACTGTATTAAAAACTTATGATGATCTAATAGCTAAATTGGGTAAAGAATTAGATATATTAATTGATATGCCTATTAATACAATTGAAAAGATTGATAAAGATGTGGCAAATGTAATTAAAGCATTCAGAAATGATGAAATTAATTACATGCCTGGTGGAGGGGGTACATACGGTCAAATAAAATTAGACATATAATATATAGAGAAAATAATTCTTTTTTAAAAATTACAATTTATTTGTTAAAACAAGATTAGAAATAAACTCAAAACAACTGAACTTAAATTTTAAATTCTAAATCCAATTTAAGTAATTCTCCACATTGAGAGCAAGTCAACCAATCAAAAATCTTAAGACTAACGACCATTTGCTCTATTGAATTTAGAGAAAAATGATTTTTAAACGACTTTTTAGTGCCACACGTTGGACAAGAAATTATAGCTCTAACACTGACTGTATCTTTATCAAGCTCCTCTGCAACGGGGGCCTTTTCGCCATTTTTAATTTTGTTGTAATCGCTTTCCAACTTATGTAACCTTTTATTTTACATTATAAATAGTGCAATTTTTAACTTATATTCTTTTTCATTTCATTTTTTCCCCATGAAGAAGGGAATTCTTAGATATTATTTGTATATTACTCTAATATATTACTCAGATATAATTCCCATATTATACAGTAAAAAGAATATTAGAGCCAATCATTTTGAAAGACATTGAATTGGATCCCCTAGGATTAAAAATGCCTGATTTTACTCAATTAGATACTTCGATTAGATCAAGATTCGAAACTCTTTCTAAGATTTCTCAAAATGCTTCTTCAACTCAGAATTACGACTCAGATGAGTATTTGTCAGAATTATTGGAAGCTTTAAAGATTAGAACATTAGTGGTCGGGGTTGGAGGTGCTGGTAATAATATTATTTCAAGGCTCCAAGAAATGGGTCTTCAATTCACTGAAACTTTAAATATCAATACTGATGCCCATGATCTTTTTTATAGCAATGCAAAACGTAAAATATTAATTGGTAAAAATAATTGTAATGGTCTCGGATCTGGTAATGATCCTATAGTTGGACAAGCTGCGGCAGAAGAGGATTCGAAACGTCTACGTGAAATCTTAAAAGCCGATATTTTGTTTTTGACTTGTGGATTAGGCGGAGGTACTGGAACAGGAGCAGCACCAATTATAGCTCGAGAAGCAAAGAAGAATAATTCATTAGTGGTAACGTTTTGTTCTATTCCATTTAGGTCTGAGGGACAGCAAAGAAGGATAAGAGCTAAAACTGGTCTTAAAAAATTAGCAGAATTTTCTGATACCATCATTCCTATACCAAATGATAATCTTTTGCAACTCCTTCCGAATTCTCCAATCTTAAAATGTTTTAAAATAATGGATGAAGTGTTAGTTCGAAGCATCCGAGAGGTGGTCAATCTTATTAATAATTGTGGTTTGATCAATATTGATTTTGCAGATGTAAGAAAAATCTTTGAAAAATCTGGTAAATATCCTTCTGGATTAATTGGCATAACTGAAACATTAGGAAATGATTTAATTCAAAAGTCAAAATTGGCTATCCATAATCCGCTTCTGAAACCAAATACTAAAGAAGTTGACAGATGCTTAGTATCTGTATCAAGTGATCATAAACTATCGCTCTCAAGTGTGGATAAAATTGTCTCAACCATCTCACATGAGGTTCCTGAACACGCCAAAATTAAATTTGGTGCAAATATGGACCCAAATCTGGATACAAAAACTCGTATCATGGTTTTAGGGAAAGGCCCTATTTCACCATTCGTAAGGTCTGCGGTTGATTCAGAGAATGCAATTCCTTTTGAATAATTTCTCTTAATCAGATAAAACTTTATTTTTCTGAAAATAATAAATCTTATCATTGTATATTAAAACTTACTTTAATTAATTAAAAATAGACCAAGTTTTTTGAGGATTTTAACATGAATAACAAGCAAATGCCCGAAGAGGAGCTGAAAAATGAAATTCGTGATTTTTTAAAAAAAAGGAAGGTTTTAGTTTTATGTACTTGCTCCAATAATATACCTAGAGCTACACCCATGGATTTTTACATAGACAAAAAGGCAGATGATTTTAACATTTATGTGGGACCTGCTCCTGGAAGAAAAGTTAAAAACATCGAAGAAAATCCAGTTGTCAGCATCGGAATATACACTCCCATGGATACTGGTAAAGTCCAGGGAATGCAGATTACTGCTACAGGTAAAGATCGGTTAATTTTTTTAAAAGGAGGAGATGTGGGGTTTGAGTATGCCCAAAAAATAGTTAGAGGTCGCCGAAAACTTCTTTTAAGAATTATCCCTGAGAAAATTGAACTTTTAGATTATGATTTTATCAAAAAAGGGTATTCAAGACTTCAGACTTTAGAACTTTAATAGCAAAAAACACAGAATTAGAAGATACACATCCTTGATAAAAAAAAGATAACAATAAAAATTTTAAGCAAAATTTTTGTAAATTTGATATAATTTATTGGCTAATATGTTAAATGCCTGATTAACACCTTGCCCTGATAATGCGCTTGTCAGATAATACCCTAAAAAGTTATAATCTTTCATTAAGATATCTACGTTATAGTTTGACTTTGGATTTTCTTTATTCTTTACTATAGTATCGATATTTGTGACTAAATCTATCTTGTTTCCAAATAACATTATCGGGAGCCTTCCGCAGTTTCTTTTAACATCATTAAGCCATTTTGTGATGTTTTGAAAACTCTTTTCGCCTTTTTCGTTATTCTCATGGGAAAATACAATAATCGCAGCACTACTACCTTGATAGAAATTCGGTCTTAGTTGAGCAAATGACTCCTGTCCAGCAATGTCCCAAAAAACTAATTCTAGGGGGTTTCCTTCGACTTGAGTTTGATATTGCGTGAATTGGGCACCCATTGTCATTATATATTGTTCATTGAATTCTCCCTTAGTAAACTTTTTTATTAAGGAAGTTTTACCAACAGCACCATCACCAATTACAGTTATTTTATAAACTAATCCTCTCTCATCCTCGCTCATAATATCCCCTTTTAAGATTTTTTACTTGATGAATTTACTTGATTTTTAAGTTTAAAATAATATCTTCCTTGTATTTTTAGTATAATTACTTTTCATTACTAATAAAAAAAGATAATTTTAAATGTTTACAAAAGGAAAATTGGATTTTTGAAGAAAAAAATATATTTGAAGTAAATTCTACATAATTTTATTTTTTAGATATTCTTGAAGGAATCAAAACAATTTCATCCCTATCTTCAATATTATAATCTTTTATTAGGGCGTTTTCGTTCATGATTATACCCCCTGTAGACAATAGAAAATCTTCCAAATCGTACTCAAAGATAAGCGCCAACTGATCCTTAACTATATTTACAAATTCTGTAGATTCTATGTTTATTGTTTTCTTTTTCTCCCCTGCTTCTATTAATGAGATTGCATAAACACGAATAGTTTTTGTCTGTTCAACATAAGTCATTGGAGGCTTATATATGACTTCTTCATCAGGTCTATAAAGGTTCTCAATCATGCTATCAATTAAATTACTCCTTTCTTCCTGAGTATAATAAAGTAATTCTTTAATGAACTGTTTTTTCTCAATATCTGCTAATCCTAAACGATTAATTTTAGCCAATTCTTTAGAACTGAGCTCTGTAAAAATAAAATTCTCAATTAAAGACATCTCTTCATAAGACTTATCTGAATCAACATATTCCCGGATAAAAGGCATTTCAGCTATATAATCTTCAATAATATCAGTCGTTTCTTTCTCTTTTAGTAGCTTTTTTCTCTTTTCAAGCGCCTTTACTTTAGATGCGAATTGTTTTTTCCCAGTCATCCTATCATCCATGCTTTCTTGATGTATAACGGTATAAATTGTACCGGTGGATAGAACTACAACACTCCCTATAACCAATATAAGAAAGAAAAGAGGATTTCCAAAGAAGAAAATGAGATAGAATAGTATAAAAGCAGCACATTGAGCTAATAGTACCACAATTCTTAGTTTTTTATTTTTTGATGTATTTGAAGTCATAATTTTATCATCATTTTCTCACGATTATTATATTCATTTTATTCAATAAAAATTCAATAGGATTAAATATGAAGTAAATTAAATTTAACCTCTACGCACTAATTTTACTGCTTTTAAGTACCTCTCATTATTTAATTTATATAAATCTCTTGATTTTTCTTTTTCAATTTCTACTAATTTCAGATTGGTTAAAATTTCCAAGTATTTCTTTATAGTATTATGATTTTTTTTAAGGCCGTCAGCTATTTCTGTGATCTTGAGCGGCCTATCATTCTTCATGAGATTAATAATAGACTGGACAATATCATTTGCCATATAATAGTATAAATGATCAAATTTCGGATCTGATTCAAATTTAAAAAATACACATTGATTCCTAATTTTTTTAGACCTTATGAATTGAAATTTTTCCAACGCAGAAAGATGCCACAATGCCAAATTACTCCCTAAATTATGCACTTTCATAATTTCATTGATATTTTTAGCAGGATTTTGTTTTATGTATTTATAAATTTCATTTCTTGTTGGATTATTAACAATATCCTTTTTCATTAACTTAGTTCCTGGAATTATTATTCTATTCTTGATAAAGGATTTAGTAATGAGTTCGATTCTATTCTTATTTATATCAGGGATATTTCTAACCCGGTTATTTACAAATTCCACTATATCTTTCATCGAAAAGAAAGGCTTCCTTGACAAATACTCTCTCATTATTCCTAAAACTACATTTTCAGCATTATCCGAAGCGTTCATAATGGAATTTTTTGCTCACATTAAATAGCTCTGTTTTTATCAAGCTTATTTCTTTCTAAGATAAAATATTGTACCTATAAGATTTATTATTCGTTCACTCAATTTATAGTATTGTTATTTAAGAAACTTTGATTGTTTCAATTTCTCTTTTTTTTGAATAATAAAACTCTTCACATTTATTCCTAATTCATTCAAATAATCCCACCAGTATCATTTAATTAAGTAAAACAATCATAAGAAAACAAATAAAAGGAGTGATAATTATGAGCTTTAAAGATGAATTTGATGAGGATTTAGCAGAGGATATTGAAGTCCCAGTACCAAGATCAAAAACTCCAGCTGGCAAGACTCCCACAGCAGGAGGGAGAAATATTGCACTCTATTTCACATCTACGATTGGACCTGGTGAGAAAAAGCAGAAGTTAACTGTTAATGACGGCATTGCCGTAAATGATATTAAGCGAACCATTGGAAATATTTTTGGTTTAAATCCAGCTGATTTTCACCTTTCCTCGGGTGGAGTGACTATGGATGATGGAATGCCCCTTAACAATTATAGTGTATCTAATGGAGACGAAGTCCTCTTAATCCCTGCTAGTACCGCAGGTTAAAAATGAAGGCTTTATGCCTTCCCTTAATTTTTTTTTTTTTATATTATATTTTAAATAATTAAAAATAGTGGTGTGTAAAATTGGCTAAAAAGAGATGGTTTGCTAAGCTAGCTAATTTATTTTCAAAACCACAGACTACAACTTATCGCACCAATACACGTTCTCCTAGAGGGACAATAAATCGTACAACATCTCACACTACCAGACGAACTCCTACAGGAACTGTAAATCGTACAACATCTCATACTATTAGACGAACTCCTACACGAACTGTAAATCATACAACATCCCGCACTATCTCACGCACCACCATACGCTCTAATACTAATCCTATGAACTATACAAGGACTAGAAGCACTCAAAAAACATACAGTCAAACAACGTCGAATTCAGCGTCAATTCATAGAACTTATGCTACTGGAAACTCAGCTGCTAAAAAAAAGACATATAGTCTAAATAAGTTAAGACCAAGAGGTACAATTCTTTATAAGGAAGATTTCAAATGTATATTTTGTTTTCAATTACCAAAACTTCCTGCAGATGAGAAAAGAGGAATTGTTATTTGTCCTCACTGTGGACACCCAGCACACGCTGATGAGTTTAGAAGTTGGTTAAAAAGCTCGAGACTTTGTTCTCGATGTGATCGACCTTTCTCGATTAACTTCATTCAAAACATAGAAATAATCCCGACGCCTGTGTATATAAAGGCTATGAAGATTATTATGAAAAAAGGAAGAAAATAGTTTAAAGAAATGAATAAATTGATGGATTGATAGTCAAAAAAAGTAAAAAATTTATAAAGTAAGGGAGAAATAGTAAAATTAGGCACGTATTAGTAGTAGATTCACGTTAGTTGAACTAGGCGAATATGGATGATTACTTTTTGATAAAAAGAGATTATTTGGAACTAGCTTTAATTGATCAGAAAAGGTGAATTTAAATAGGAAATGTTATCATTTTTAGTGTTTTTGATGTTTATTTAATTGGTATAGCGACTATTCTTTCGTTCATTACAGCTCTCCAATATTTTGCGTTAGCTAAGAGAAAGGAGAATCCCGCTGAAAAGTCTATTAACAATGGGTATGCTTTTTTATTTATATTTATCACAATTTACTTAATTTTAATAAATTCTAGCTTTTTTTATTTAGAAGGGAAGTATATTGGACATATTTATTGGGGAAATTTTGAGAATCCCTCATTATTTTATATGTGGTTAATTAAAGGTGCGTATATCTCTTATTGGGCAGCATATATCTATTATTTTTATACTTATGAGAAAATCCTTAAAAAAAAAATACATCTTGCACCGATTTTATGCGTAGCAATTATCTCATTGATTATTCTATTACCCTATGAATTAGCAATCTATGAACTTTTTGCTTACACATTTACAATAATGGGATTGTATTATTTGCATACCCTTTTTACGCTCATGAAAAGGTCTCTAAAGGAACTGAGAGCGGCTACATCTTTCATTATTTTAGGTACTTTTTTTATAGGATTCTTTATAATTTATATAAATCCAGTAGTAATGCGATTAGAAAACACGCCAATATTAATTTTTCCCATTTTATGTATTTTTGGAATATTTTTATGTATGGCTCCAACAGTATTCAATCCCGAATTCTTTGCACGTGATATCAAGTATTGGTATTTATTTATTCTCACATTAATCGTTTGCGTTTTGTTTTCTACTATTTATAATGTTATTGTTGTAAAAACTATTGAATATGTCTTAGGTTCATTTATATATCTCATTTTTTACTTTCTTGAGTGTTTTTTTTTAATTAGATGGATAAAACGTGAAAAAAGTCAAGATAGTCAAACCAACATTGGAATTCGGGGAGTTTTCACAAAACCTGAAAAAATGACTGAAGAAGAAGTTTCAATTTCTAAAGAAAAGAAAATTTGCTTAGTTTGTAAAAATAAAGTAGCTCGATTTAATATATATATTTGCCCTGAATGCGACACTTTATATTGCGAAAATTGTGCACGAACATTAAGCAATTTAGAAAACTTGTGCTGGGTGTGCGACACGCCGTTTGACGAGTCAAAACCCGTGAAATTCTTTAAAAAAGTAAAAGAAATGGAAGAGATTGAAATCTCAGAAAAACCTCAGAATAAGCTGAATAATGCTAAAAAATTATGAAAAAAGGACGCTGCTAAGAAATAAATAATAAATAAAATAAAAATCTTAGGGAATCTCAGACTTTTTTTTTGAAGTAATCGGTGTTCTCATGAGTAAAATTCCTTTTTAATTTTTAAATTAAAATCATTTTTTGAATATGATTCTCATCTAATCAGAACTAATTCTAATCTTGGGATTACTTTTTCTTAATTTATTAAATAAATCAACTAAAATCAAAATTGTTTTAGGAGAAAATTCATTAAATAATTCTATCAATTTAAAATCGAAAACAAATGCTATCTGATCAGCTTAAAAAACAACTTAAAAGATTTAAGACAGACAAAGAGTTAAAAAAAGAATTCAAAAAAATCGCATCTAAAGACCCAGATTCGTATTTTCCTACTAAAGAACTGAAACAATTAGGTTATATGCGAAAATTATGTAAATGTGGAACTTATTTTTGGACAACTCATAAAGATAGAGAAGTTTGTGGGGATCCTGCTTGCTCTGGAGGTTTTCAGGTTGTTATAGATAATCCATCTCCAATCAAATTATCTTATATCGATGTTTGGAAAAAAATTGTAGAAGTTCTTGAACCTAGGGGTTATAAACCTATAAAAAGATATCCATGTGTGGCGAGGTGGAATCCAACCACCGAATTTACAATTGCATCTATTTCCGCATTTCAACCTTATGTGATTACCGGAGAAGTAGAACCACCAGCAAAAAAGCTAATAATACCCCAATTTTGTTTAAGATTTAATGATATTGAGAACGTAGGTTTGACTGGCTCTCATTGCTGTGGCTTCGTGATGATAGGACAACATGCTTTTGTCTCACCAGAAGAATGGAATCAAGGGCAACTATTCATGGATATGCACGATTTCATCCATAAAGGCGTAGGATTAGCTAAGGAAGAAATTACGATTCATGAAGATTCTTGGGCGGGAGGAGGATCTTTTGGGTGCAGCCTTGAATTTTTTAGTAGAGGGGTTGAATTATTTAACCAAGTATATACCATGTTTGAACAAACTTCAGAAGGTCCCAGAGAACTAAAACTTAAAGTACTTGATATGGGCTTAGGACAAGAACGTGTTGCGTGGTTTTCGCAAGGTACACCGAATATGTATGAAGCCATTTTTCCAAATGTTCTAAAAAAATTAAGAGAAATTACAAAAATCGATTTAGATTTAGATTTATATAATGAATTTTCTCAATATTCTGCTTATTTAAACATAGATGAAGTGGACGATATGGACGCAGCTTGGCAACGCGTTGCTAAAGAGATCAAAATTGATGTAAAGGAATTAAAAAGAAAAATTATGCCCATGACTGCTCTTTATTCGATTGCCGAACATGCACGAAGTTTACTTTTTGCCATAAATGATGGCAAATTACCATCAAATGTGGGAGGAGGCTATAATTTAAGAGTAATATTTAGACGTGCTATAAGCTTTATTAATAAATTCAATTGGAATATCGATATTGCAGATGTATGTGAATGGCACGCAGAAGAATTAAAAGAACTATTTCCAGAAGTTTCTGAACATTTAGATGAAATTAGAGAAATTCTTAATGTTGAAAAGGAAAAATTCTATGCCACTAAGAAAAAAGCAGGAAAGATATTAGAAAAAATTCTGCAAAAAGGTGAAATTTCTACTGATACATTGATTGAATTATATGATTCTAATGGAATTAGCCCCGACATGGTCAAAGAAACTGCAAAAAATTATAACATTAAAATTAAAATCCCAGATGACTTTTACTCATTAGTCGTAGAAAGGCATGAGAAAGTTGAACAAATTCATGCTACTACCAAAACAATAGAATTAGATTTAGAGGGGATTCCTGAAACCAAATCCCTCTACTACTATGATTATACAGAAACCTCCAATGAGGCAAAAGTTTTAAAAATTCTTGATAATATGGTAATTTTAGACCAATCTGTAGCCTATCCAACATCAGGAGGGCAATTACATGATATTGGAACTATTAATGGCCAAAAATTTAATGATGTATTCAAACAAGGAAATCATATCATTCATGTACTAGAAGATAAACCAAGCTTTAAAGAAGGAGATACTGTTAAAGTAGAGGTTGATCACGAATGGAGAAAGCAACTCGCACAACACCATACAGCGACTCATATTGTAAATGCAGCTGCTCGGGAGATTTTAGGGTCACATATAAATCAAGCTGGAGCAAAAAAAACACTAAAAAACTCTCACTTGGACGTTACCCATCATGAACAAATCTCTAATGAAAAACTTATTCAAATAGAGAATAAAGCTAACGAAATCGTAAAAAAGGGGATTGATCTTCATCTTGATTTTATTCCGCGTTCAGAGGCTGAAAAAAAATACGGAATGGCAATTTATCAAGGAGGAGCAGTTCCAGGAAAATATGTAAGGATAGTTGAAGTCCCAAGCGTTGATGTGGAGGCTTGTGGTGGTACTCATCTAAATAATACATCTGAAACCGGTGAAATAAAAATAACAAAATCCCAAAAGATTCAGGACGGGATCGTAAGGTTAACTTTTACAGCAGGAGAAGCGACTGAAAAATTAAAAAAAAGAAATAAGAAGTTAATTGCTGAACTTGGAACTCTATTGAATGTTGATTCTAATAAAATTGTTGGAAGGGTTAGCGAATTACTAGATAAATGGAAAAGAGTTAATAAAGCCCTTAAAAGTGGTAAAGTCAAACAAACAGATCTGGAATTAATTTCAACCGAGACATTTGAGGGAGAACCCATATCCGAAATTTCTAAAATTCTTAACGTAAAGAAAGACCAAATCCCCTCTAAGGTCCAAAAATTACTTACTGAATGGGAGGATAATAAAACCAAATTAAAACAAACTAGCCCAGAATATATTAATCAATTAGTTAAAAACGCAAAACCTTATGAATCGTATAAAATTGTTCTAGGATCATTTCGAAATTTAAGCAATAAGGATATTCAAAGTCTTAGTTCTAACGTAATAAAAATGGATGATAACTATATTACGATTTTTTTTAGTGAAAATAATAAAGGAACAACAGTTACAGGAATGTTGGGACCAAAAGCAACAGAAGATGGAAGCTTTAATATGGGGAAATTCATTCGTGAAACAGTTGATCATTTTGGAGGAAAAGGGGGTGGCAAAATAGACTTTGGTTCTGGATCTGCTCCAAATGTAACTATGGATGAGATAAAAAAATATGTAAATAAGAAATTATTTAAGGACCAGTAAGATATTTTAAATCCTTAATAGTAAAATGAAAATCTATTCTTCTATATAGGGAGATTTTTGATGGTAGATTTTTCTATGGAATCTTGCTTAAAATTAATATAAAACATCTAATTATTGGATCTATATAGACTATATATGAACCTATAAAATATAAGGAATTCACTTATAACCCTCTCTTATCTTTTTTTTATTGAGAATGGAAGAAAAAAGGGATATATGTGAAAGAAGATTTATTATTTGATTTATTAAAAGAAAAAGATGATTTTAGTAATTTATATTATTATATTGGTACCCTCCAAAATTCAAAAATGGAGCTATCCATAAGTATTATAATAGACCAGATCAATCAAGAAATAAATCAGATAGCTAAAGAACTTTTTTCTATGAGACCTTTTCGAAATAAATAAATTATAGAAATAATCGTGTTAGATGACAAATGGTAGAATTAATACAAATATCTGATTTACATTACGGAAGTAATGAGTTTAGAGAAGACTGTCTTTTAAATGTAATAGACTATATTAACGATGCTCATCCGGATGCAGTCATATGCACTGGAGATTTGACCCATAAAGCTAAGAAATATCAATATGAAGCAATTGCGAAGTATTTAACAAAAATAAAGGTTCCCATTTTTACTGTTATTGGGAATCATGATGTAAAAAACAACGGTATAGTTTTCTTTGAGCGGTACATAGGACCGAGAAGATGGAAAATAAATCTAAATGATAAAGACACTATGTTAATGGGTGTCCGAAGTCCTCGGGATAATACATCTGAAGGAGAGCTTGGAGATGAACAACTGGAGTGGATGGTTAATACTTTAAAATATTTCAAAAATAAACTTAAAGTACTGGCGCTTCATCACCATCTAGTTGCTGTGCCTTATGCCGGAACAAAGAGAGATACTCTTATTGATGCGGGAGAAGCGCTTGAATTAGCTCAAGCATATAATATTGATTTAGTACTAATGGGACATAGACATGTGCCCCATGTGTGGAGATTTGGAAATACAGTATTGCTTTATTGCGGAACAACTTCAAGCGATAAGGTTAGAGCAGATGAATCTCCGTGCTTTAATCAGATTTGTCTTTATGAGGATGAATTAGAAGTCTTTGTAGTAGATTCTTGTACTTTAAATAGAAACCTCTTAATTTCACAAAAAAGAGGTGTAGTTGACTATGTAAGACCGAGAAAAGCAAGAATCGATCATTTAATACAAACAAAAGTTTTTCAAGACACTTTTTAGTAAAAACTCTCTTTTCTCATTGAATAAAAAAAGAATTAAATATCTCAAGAGATATTTTTATTTAACTCAATTAATATCTTATTATTTAACTATTAAATAAATAATATTAAATCATTGAATTAATTATGGCGGGTATCGAAATTGTTCAGATAAGTGATTTACACTATGGTTCAGGCTTTAAAGAAGAATGTATCAAAAATATTATTAAATATATAAAACTCTGTAATCCTGATGTTGTGATTTGTACAGGCGACATCATTGATAAAGGAAGGATTGTACAATATAAAAAAATTCTTCCTTATATAGATGAAATTAAAGCAATTTCAAGATTTTTAGCTGTGCCAGGAAATCATGACGCAAAAAACAGTGGTCTTATTTTTTTTGAAAAATTAATTGGACCACGACGTTCTTATATGCATTTAGAAGAGAAAAATGCGATTGTGGTTGGACTTTGCAGTGCAAGTGATGACATGGCAGAAGGACTTATTGGAGATGAGCAATTAGATTATTGTGGAAGATATTTAAATGCATATAAAGAATTAGAAAATAAAGTACTCGCATTGCACCATCATTTAATTCCTGTTCCTATGTCGGGACAAAAATTCACTATTGTAAGGGATGCTGGTGAACTTTTAGAATTCGCTCAGTATTTTGAGGTCGATTTAGTTCTAATGGGACATCGTCATGTGCCTCATGCTTATATTATTGATTGGGAAGACAATTCAAGCACAACATTTCTTTATTGTGGTACCTCTACTTCAAATAAGGTTCGATCAGACGATTATGCTTGTTTTAATCATATTTTTCTCGATGAGGGTAATTTAGAGGTTTTTATTGTGAATTCCAATAATTTAGAGAAAAGCCTCTTATTAGAACGAAAAGAACATCATACAAAATTCATAAGACCTCGTAAGACTCGTATAGATCATCTGCTTGCTTCTAAAGTCTGGGACGAATAATTGTATCTTTTAATTCTTAAATTAAAGAATTTTATTATAAATTTATGAAAAGAGTAAAATCTAAAAATGCCTGAATATAAATATCCCGCATTAACTGCCGATGCTGTAATTCGATATAAAAAAAATAATTTAGTGCTTATTAGAAGGAAAAATCCTCCATTTAAGGGTAAATTGGCCTTGCCTGGAGGCTTCGTTAATAAAAGAGAATTACCAGAGCAAGCGTGTATTAGAGAAGCCAAAGAGGAAACAAACTTAGATATAAAAATTATTAAAAAAATCGGTATTTTTTCAGGGCCGGACCGCGATCCGAGAGGTCTGGTTGTTACAGTTGCATTTTTATGTGAACCTTTAAAAAAGAGCAGTGAGCCTAAAGCTCAAGATGATGCTGCCGGTTTAGAAATTATGCCTTTTTCAAAAATTCCATCTTTAGAGTTTGCATTTGATCATAAAGATATTATAAGAAGAAGCGGAATAATAAAAGATCTAGATTAATCTAATTTATTCAAAAAAAGATTTGTTCTATTTATTTTCGAAATACATTTCAAAACATTTACAGCAGGGAATTCCAACATTAATCTCATTGTAATAGGTATCACCAAAATCTTTTGACTCTTCAATGAGATCTAATAATTTTTCTTTTAAGTTTATCAGACTTGGCTCTCTACTATAATAAAACTTTTTGAGGGCGTCGTAGTGGTTCTGGTTTCCACAGATTGGGCAAATTGAAAAGTGCTGCAAAAATTCTTTAAATTTATCATCTTCTCTTGGAATGAAAATTGAAAAATCTTCAATTTGATAATAGGGCTCGATCTTTTCAATCAAAATCTTAAAAATCGTCTCCTTTTTCTGTTTGAGATCTTTATCATAAATGGATGTGTAAAAAATTCCATCTAAATCAAATTGGTCAATTAGACTATAAACTTCCTCATCACTAACTTCACGTATATTTAAGTCGCTTTTAGTTCCTACTAAAACAATCGGTATTTTATAAGTATTAATTATCCCGTTCTTTCTTACTGTTTTAATCCAAAAGTTTAATTCTTCAAAAGTCTTATGATCTGACACATCAAAACATAAAATAGCACATGAGGCACCTCTGCAAAATACTGGAAAAAGAAAACGATATCTTTCCTTTACATTAGGATCCCAACAAATAAATTGATATGAATCTCCGTTATTTACAATACATTCAATTGGTCTAAATGAAACACCTAAATTATTGAATTCTAGATTGATAGAAGCTTTTCCATCTAAAAATGAAGTTTTACCAGAGCCATCAGCCCCTCCGATTATCATTTTTAATTTATACGTTCTAGTCATTATATAAAAACTACCCTCAAGAGCCTGAAAAATATTTACCTCAACCTAAACATAATAATACTTATTAAAAAATGTTTTGATGTTTTATCTAATCATAATTAATTTTCGAGTAAAGCATTTGATAATTCTTTATAGTATGAAGCAAAAAGAATTTTTTTAAATGTTTACTCCAAAAAGTTGTTCATAACATTTACAGCATGGTATTCCAAATTCAATATTATAATGATACATATCATCGAAATCATTTGACTCATCAATCAAATATAATAATGAATCTTTTAATCTTATTGATTCTTCATTTCTGCTATAAAAAAACTTTTTTAAATAATTAAAGTGTAATTTACGCTTGCACACGGGGCAGAATGAGAAAAAATCGATAAAATTTTTGAATTTCTTATCATATTCTGGTAAGAATATAGCGAATTGCTTGACAGAAATTTTATCCAATTTTTTTATTAAATTTTTAAAAATAGTTTCGCGATTATAATTATCTTTTGAAGTATAAAAAATCCCATCTAATTGGTAAATTTTAATAATTTTATTTATCTCTCGGTCAGTAACTACTCTTTTTAAATCATTCTTGGTGCCAATCAAGATAATTGGGATTTTTCCAGCCACTTGTCTTATTGTTTTTATCCAATAATGTAGTTCCTCGAAGGATTTTTTATCTGATACATCAAAACAAATAAGAGCTCCTTTGGCTCCCCTACAGAAACTTGGATATAAACACTTGAATTGCGCCATAACTTTAAAGTCCCATAATTGGAGAAGATAGGAATCCTCATTGTTAACGAGGCAATCTATTAATTTAAAAGAAACACCTATGTGAAAGAATTCCTCATCATTAAAAGGAAAGTATGTGCCATTTATAAAAGTCGTTTTACCAGAGTTCGACGCACCACCCATGATTATTTTAAAAATACAACTCTTAGCCGTTTAAATGCACCTACTAACCTTATCTAATAAATAAAATTGATTATCATACTAATAAGTTTTGATTTAAAAAATATTTGGTAACCAAAATGCATAGAAACTAATGATTTTTCTAAAAAATTTAATCAAATATTGTTCATTTATATTTATAACTGTTTTGGATGTTATTTGATTTCATATAGATTTCCATAAGTATCCTTAATAAACAAATAATATCCAACGCCATCCTTTCGAGGAACTTTTATCGTAGTATATCCCATTGATAATGATTTATTTACAAATTCATCACGTTCTTCTATTATTAAGCATACATGAGTGAAAACGTCTTTAGCTTTTGAATAATCATCAGTAATAAAAACCTCGAAACTTATTTCATTGTTTTCATATCTAATTATGGTTTGGTCTTTTTTTATATCAAAGAATTGTTCCATTAAGTCCGTAGAAACAGTAAATGAACGAGTTTTTCTTAAACCTAATAAATCAATGAAAAATTTGTCACTATCAGCTTCTGAATTAGAAGCTACAGCAATATGTTCAGCTTTCATTTTAATCACTAAAATAAATCATTATATACTATCAGAATTAAATGTTTTAATTAAATAATAGTAAAATTTTATTTTAAAAATTGAAAATAAAAAAGGAAGGTGAAAATATGGAAAAAGAAGATAAATTAAGATATCTTGCGGCCATTTTATTGATTGCGTCTGCGATTACACACACTCTTCAATTGTTTGTTTTTGGATTTTCGTTGTCACAAATAGCAGCAGCTCGATATGGAGCAATGTATATAATTCTTGGAATCTTACTCTTGAAATTCAGTAATAGTCAAATTTTGCTGTTATTATGTATTTTTCTTCCTGCGATTGGAGGAACTTTAGGTGTGTTTCGATTCATAGAGATGCTCACCCATGAAGATGTTTTTAATTATTTCATTGTTTTTCACGTCATAGTGGATATTATTGTCGTTCCAATTTGTATATATTTACTAATAAAACTAAGGGCAAGTGAATAGACTTATACCATTTTAATAATCCGATTAAAATAAACTTTAATCATTCTTTCTTTTTTTTTAAAATTTTGCAGATACTATGAAAAAATATTTTTGCTTTAAAATATTTTAATAATTCAAATAAAATTTCAAATTTCATTCAAGAATTAACTATTTTAAGAATATTTATGTCAGATTATTATTCCAAATTAATTGAATTAGAGAAATCGCACCATACAAAATTATTTCCAAAAAAGGATTTTCTTATAACTCGGGGAGAAGGAGCTCTCCTTTATGATGAAAATGGGATGGAATATATTGATTGTGTCGCAGGACATGCTGTAATGAACATAGGTCATAGCCATCCCAAATACATTGAAGCTATGAACAAGCAGCTTAATAAGTTAGTAATGGTGCCCCCAGGATTTCCCGTGGAAGAAAGAGCAAAGTTATTGAAAAAATTAGCCGATATCACTCCTAAACAATTAAATCAAGTTTTTCTATCAAATAGTGGCACAGAATCAGTAGAATCTGCTCTAAAATTAGTATTAGCTGCTAGAAGAGACAAAAAAAACCCCGAAATTGTTGCATTTAAAAGAGATTTTCATGGTAGAACCCTTGGTTCGTTAGCAATGACACATAATATACAATATCGTAAAGCCTTTTTACCCTGGTTATCTCCAAATGTTAAATTTGCTTCTTTTGGAGATATACAATCTGTAAAAGAATTAATAAATGATAATACTATTGCTATATTCACAGAATTAATTCAGGGTGAAGGAGGGGTTCATCCAGCACCTCATGATTTCCCAAAAGCTCTCAGGGAATTATGCGATGAAAAGGATTTAATTTTAGTAGATGATGAAGTGCAGACTGGATTTGGCAGAACAGGTAAAATGTTTGCGTTCGAACATTATGGAATAGTACCTGATGTGATATGTTTGGCTAAAGCGATTGCCGGAGGTTTACCTATGGGCGCAACAATTGCTTCTGAAGAACTATACAATAAATTTGAAATAGGGGAACACAACACGACTTTTGGAGGAAATCCATTTGTCTGTGCTGCTGCTAATGCTACAATCGATATAATTCAGGAAGAAAATCTCATTGAAAATGCAGCAAAGCAAGGAAGAAAAATAATTTCAGATTTACTTAAATTCAAAGAAGATTGTCAAATCATAAGAGATGTGAGGGGAAAAGGGTTAATGATTGGGGTTGAATATCGAACTAAAGTGAATGAGATGATTCAAGAAGCCGAAAAAATGCAAATTTTAGTTTTAAATGCTGGATTAACTGTAATAAGACTCGTCCCTCCACTGGTAATTACTGATAACCAAGTAGAAAAAGTTTTAGATGTAATGCATAAAATATCAGCATAAGTTTGAATTAAACTAACGCAAACTTTAAATTATTAAGTCTTTTATTGAAAATTTAAAACTAAGCTTAACCTATTATTTAATTATTAAAACAAAAATTAAATCCAATATTCTTGGTGGCTTTTAATGACGAATGTTACTGAAAAAGAATTCGAAGTCAAGCTTTTAGATGTGGTCCGCAAACTCACATCAATAGCAAATAATCAAGGAGCAAGATTTAAAACTAAATGGAATGAATATTTAAAACCTATCAATGACAAACCTCATTTAGTCCGTCAAATTAAGCTAGACAAAGAAAAATTCATTGATGACATCAATTATCGAATAGCAATCTTAAAAGATATGGATAATGCCTTCGCAGATGGATTTTACACGATAAAATCCTTATTAGACACTTTATATAATTCATATTTTAATGACTCCGCTTTATTCAAAAAGGATTTTTCAAAAGAAGATCAACTCATGTTAAAGTATTATATCGCAAGAGAAATATTAGGTAATTTAGTTCAGTATAATCAAATGGATCATGAGACTGTTCCGTTAAAATATAATGTAATTGCCAGAAATTATTTATTAATTAAACTTAAAGGTCAAATGGATTCTGAAATTCTTGAAAATTTAAGTAAATTGAAAATAGAAATCGATATTGCTGATTTACATAATTTAATGGAAGAAATTGAAGTTGAGGGGATTATAACTAAAACTAAAAAGGGAGAAAATTATTTTTATGAATTAAAAAAAGAATTAAAATTATCAGATATAGGAAAAGAAAAATACAACAAAAATCTACGACCATTAGTCGAATGGCCAACCCAATTTTGGAGAAGTTTTTATAATATAAGAGAATTGAATGTTACAGTTGAGGATAACGTTCCCAACCGTGACTTCCTACATAAAATCTTAAGTAGAACCGCGACTCAAGGTTTTTCCGCTGCGGATTATGTATTTAAAAACCTCATAAAATATTATGAAGAAACTAAGAAAAATTAAAATTAAAGGTCTTTCGTCTTTTTAATAGGTATATCAAAATCTTCTAACAAAGGAATAAGATGGTTTTTATCTGCAGAATTAGTTCCTTTCCAATCGATCACAAAACAATCTATTTCTTCTAAATTCTTATCAATCATTTGCTCAATCATTTTATGATCTAACTCTTGGATAAAATATTTGGGGCAAATGAATGAGAAAGCTACATCTTTATTTATCAATGATTTTTTAAATTGAGGACCATAATGAGTACCTCCAAATCCTATACATACTCTCTGAGATTTTTTTGTTTGAAATTGTAAATATTTAAAAATAGTATTAATAATGGATTTGGCCACCATTTCTCCTGCTTCATTGATACTCCATTCTTCCTCACTACTTCCTAACTCCATAAAAACTAAGGGTTTTTCTAAAGTAGTTGGACCATGATGAGTTACTTCAATATCTAATGAGAATTCTGATAAGTTTAAAGATTTTTCCTGTTCAAGTAAGGATAAAAAACCTGCCTTCAGTAGTAAAGCGCTTGCAAAACACAACTCTCGGGGATTTCCTCCGAACTCCGCCTTATTTGTCCAATTTCCTGTGGTATGAATTAAAAATGCCGGTCGAGCAGCTTCTGATCTATGACGGCTCGCAAAAATAAGTAAGTCCGGATTGATATCCGTCTCATTTAATTTTAAATCATTTAAAAATATCAAGGGATCATTTGTTAAACCAAGATATACCTGTATATTTTCTAATTGTTTAGCATTTTGAGATTTATAGGCTAATTTAAATAAAGATTGTTCATGCCATTTTGATTTAATCTCTTTGAATTGAAATAGTTTTAAAAAATTTTTGCGAATATTCATGGAAGCTTTATCTTCAGTAGAGGTTATTATTAAAAATTGAGTAATCAGTAAGCACCTAAGAATTAGCTTATTTTTAAACAAATATAAAAAAGTTTTGAGTTTAAGTCACTAAATAATTGAAATTCTAAATGAATTCCCATTTTGATAATTTAATAACATACATAGATGTAAAAAAATAAATAGCTAATTATCTTCTTCCTATATGAAATTCAATTTTGTTGTATAGGTGTCTTAAAATTAAGGGAAAAAGAATAAAAAGTGGAAAGTTTCTTAGCTTTGTTGCTCCCTTCACGCATGGTTGGAAGGCCGTATTTTTTCAAACAAAAATATATGAAAAAGAACGCTCTTTTATAAAAAAAAATTATGAAGGGAAACAGAAAGATAAAGAAAAAAAGAAAAAAAAACCAATGGCAATTCTGATGTGATTAATTTTATACTCTCGAAGTGAAAAGTCTTGATTTATTTTTACATTCTATAAGAAATTTCGCAAATAACACTCTATATTGAATATTATCCGAATAGTTTATTTTATCAAAAATAATATAAAAAATTAAAAGGAATCGTATAAAATTATGGTTATACACTACACATTTTCAGCCTAATTCAATGGCGTTCGATCTAATAATTTTATTTTTGTTTGCTATAATTTTTAGTTTATTATTTTTTATCGAAGATTTTTCTACTAAATTAAATATTAGATTGAATATCTCATTTATAGCAGGTGTTTCAATAGCTTATTTTTTTATAGTTTTATTACCAGAAGTATCAGAAAGATTACCAGAATTACCCTTACATCTCAAAATTTTTGAATTTTTATTCATCCTCTTAGGTTTTATTATCATCCATGTATCTGAAAAATTTATATTACAAAAGGTAGAGTCAAAATCCCAAAAAAGAGTTCGTAAACTGATGAAAATGGAGAAAGATTTAGAGATAGTGGAACGCAATATTGAAGATATTATAACTCTTGAATTAACCCAAGAGGAGAAATTAGATGAATATGCGTTAAGAGAGTTGGGAAAAGCTTTAACCGAATTACAGGATCAAAGTAAAGGAATTAGCTCTGAGATAGAAGAAAAAAAATTAAAGATAAAAATGCATATTCAAAAGGATTTAAATGAAATTCGCTATTTTACAAATTTTATTTATCACTTTATTGTAGGACTTCTAATCGTTGCTCTATTAATAATAGAATTCTTATCCGGTATACTTTTTTTCATTTTTGCTTATTTTAGAGTGATTGTTACCAGTAGTTCGGAATCCAGTTTAGAAGTCTATTCTGACTTAGGTATTGAAATTAAATTTGAGGTACCCAAAGTAATTAAGTTTCTTATATCATCAGCAGCTCTATTAGGGGTTGCTTTTGGTATATTTTTTGAGTTATTTCTCCCCGTTAATTTAGAGCTTATCTATATTCTCTATTCTTTTATTTCAGGAGTAATTCTTTATACAATTGTGCGAGAAGTTATTCCAGAAAAAGAAAAAGGAAATCCTATTTATTTTTTGATAGGTGCAGTAGGATTTATTGTAATCATTTATCTCATGAGAATTTTTACTACTTTAATTCAAATATAACAAAAATCACAAGAACGATAATTTTAAAATAATTCTCAACTGTGAAACATTATTGTCAAAATAATCAATTTTTCATAATAACGGAAATTTTTTTATTTAAATTTAATAGAAATAATTAAAGCATATTTAAAATTAAAGTTTTAAATCTATGGCGAAAGTAATACAAGATCTTTGGATTTTAACTAATGGTGGTATTGTGTTATTTAATAGAGTGTATGATCCAAAGGTTAGTGCTCAGCTTTTTGGAGCGTTAATGACCGCTTTAGATTCGTATTCCAGGGAAATTGGAATTGGAGATGGTGGATTACAAAATTTTGAAATAAAGAATATACGTTTTACAATCATTAGAAAAAACAATCTTCTTTTTGTGGCAAATTCTTCAAAACGATTTAAAGAAAAAAAAGTTCTGAATGAATTAGATATAATATCTGAACGATTTTTCAGTAAATATTCAGATATATTTGATGATTTTGAAAATTGGAATATGGAAATCAGCGTATTCTCTGATTTTGAAGAAGAAATCGAGGATAAATTAGAAGATCCTGTGAGACAATTCTGGATCGGGATGGCAAGGTAATATTACCTTATAATTTTAAAGATGTATTAAAATTATATGACTAAATTAAAAGGTAAATTTAATAAAACTACAGAGGGGAATGAAACATACGATATTGAATATGCCGAAGCAGAGCATATTTTCCCAGTTGCTACATTAATTCAAAAAGAATTTAGCTTTGAACCAGTTCAGCTTCCTATTTTTGGTCTTGATTCAGTATATTTAGAAATGATTAAGCAAGATATAAGAATTATAGTAGGATGGGACATCTGGAGTGGCTTATTCGTGATGGCTACCCATAAAAAAGCAAATTCGGTAGTTCGAAAAATTGGTGAATTTTTATACACCCAAGAGATAAACGATTGAATAATGAAAAGAAAGTGAAGAGATAATAAAAAAAAAGAATTATAATTTTTGTTTAAAATTTTTTTAATTTAAAAATCTTAGATATTATGAAGATTTGGATGAATTTAAATACCCATTTTTTTTCGATTGGCCTCTATATGAGCAACCATAGCATCAACGGCTTGAACTGAGTCTGTTTCAACATGCAAGATACCTCCTGTAACATCCTTGCAATCAACAGTTAATAATTTAACTAAGTCAGGCCCTCCAGTAACAGTAGGCACGGGATTAACGTATGTGTAAAGTCCAAATGCTAATGCAAAGATCGCATCTATCGTTGCCTTTTGTTCCATATATTCAGGAGCTGCCGCTACTATAGGGAGATCAGGAATAGGAACCCCTCCAAGCGCTTTAGATATAGCTCCTATTAGATCAGCTACCCTTCCTGTATCTGTGCATGTACCATAACTCAACACGGGTGGAATGCTTAACTTTTCACATAAGGATTTTAGGCCTGCTCCTGCTAAATTCTTTGCTTCAAGAGAACAAAGACCTGCCACTTGTAACGCTCCATTACCACATCCCATTGATAATACTAAGATATCTCTTTTGATTAACTCTTTAGTGATATTAATGGTATGTACATCCTGTCCATAATCTCGTAGGGTTGTACAAGAAACAAGCCCAGCCACACCACGTATTGTCCCATCTTTTATAGCCCCTAATAATGGTTCAATACTACCACCAAGTGCTGCCACTATACTTTCAGTTGAAAATCCAACTATTGCTTCATTCATCCCTAATCCCGTCACCGGTTTAATATTTGCTCTTCGTTCCTTGAAATTATCTATAGCCATTTGTAAGAGCTTTCCCGCCTGTTCTTCAGCTTTTTCAGGGATATAATCTAATCTTTCACTAATACCCTCAAAAGCTACGACTTCTGATACTGGAATGAGTTTAAATTTATATCTTTTAGCATAAATCGGATCGATTGGCATTGAACAGTTCATATCACATACGAATGCATCAATACAACCACTTGCCAATATTGCTTCTTGCATAATCCAATTTCCTGTAAAACCATAAAATACGTCATCCATTTCCCATCGCTGTATCATTTCTTGCCCAGTTTCTATGTTTGCAATGATTCTTAATCCCTTGGCTCCTACTGCTTTAGCCTTTTCTTGCCATTCTGGTTTGCGTGCCAATTGAACCATTGCAAATCCCAAAAATGGTTCATGTCCATTGGGAAGTACGTTCACATAATCAGGGTCTAAAACACCTAAGTTTACTCGCATTTTATGGGGTTTAGGGACATTAAATAGAATATCTTGACAAAACTCATTGACAATTTGACTCTGATATGCCATAGCCACCCCTAATCTCATGGCTTTAAGTGCCAAGCTGGCATAATATCCATCTATATTTGTAAGACATGAGCTAGTAGCCAACATCATTTCCCCATAAATCCCCCCTGGAAATACATTTAATTTTTTCCACACTTCTTTCCTTTCTGGGGGTGCTAAAGCTTCTACTATTTTACTTGGCTCATTGTAAGCTCTATTAAAATCTTCTTTTACAAATTCACATAAACGTAATGCAATTTCTTTATTTGAACCAGAGATATCAACTCCAAGTCGTTTAGCAAAACTTTTTAGCTTTTCTGGTTCGCTAATTTTATAAGAAGTTTTACCCTCAGCTGTGGCTTTAAGCGTTTTAATTGTCGTTTCTGTATGATAATGGTAAGTAGATGCCCCTAATACATTTCTAAGTAACATCATTCGCATTGCCATCCCATCTGCGGTAATTCCACATACTCCTCTTTTATCAATAGAAGCGTCCGCCCTACAAGGACCATTAGAGCATAAATCACATCGAGCACCTTTTAAACAAAAGGGACATCTTTTATCGGGCACACCTCCAAATCCCTGTGCTTCAAAACGATCCCAAATATTAATCATGCCATCCTTTTTAATTCTTTCATAAACCTTGCGTACTGATTCATGATAAGATAATCTTTCACCTTCCAATTTCTACACCTCACTAATTTATTAAAAAATTATTAAGACAGATTACTTTATAAAAGTTCCATCTCTAAATTATTGATATTCCCTTGGAAAATATACTTATTTTCGAACATGTTCGAATAAGCCCAATAATTTAAAATAAATAAGTAGGTTAAAAAAATAGATTTTGATGTAAGTTAATCATATTCTTTCGCAACGGGGTATCCCTTACGATGCCACATCATCATGCCACCCGTTAAATTTCTTACGTCTTTGAAACCAGCTTGTACTAAAAATTGAGCTGCCATCATTGATCGTGCTCCACTATGACAAATAGTAACTACTTCATCATCTTTATAATCTTTAAGAACGTCAATATTATTCATCAATTCCCCTAATGGTAGTAATTTAGCAGATGTAATATGACTTCCTATACCATTATATTCCTGAGGAGTGCGTACATCAATTAAAATAGAAGGGGCATCATCTGATTCAAGTCTTCCATATAATTCATCAGCACTTATCACTGATAATGCTGGTGCATCTGGTGTTCTACTTTCTTTCCTTGTTTTCTTTTCAACCTTTATAGGTGCAGCAATTTCCTCTTGTAATATTAATCCTTTCTTTAATGTCGCTACTAGCTTTCCTTCTTCTTTTCCTAAATATAGTAATTCAATTGCTTTATTTAATTTAGTATATGCTTCCACGCTTGATTTAAATCCTGGATCTGTAGCATATACTTTCAATTTTTTGCCCTTTGGTAGCGTTTCAAGTCCCTTAATTAATGCGTTTAAGGGACCCGGACAGCTTAATCCACAAGCATCCACTTTAACAAGCTCGTCGTCCTCCATTGCCTTTTCTTTTACGAATGTCTCCATTTGAGCCTCAAATCCTCCGCAGGAGGCAACAATTTCTTCACATGTAGCACTAGCCATTTCATATAATTTGTATCCGCCAGTCAGGTCGTATACTTCTTTAAATCCTTGCTGCAGAAGTAATCGTGTTGCTAAATAGCTTCTATATCCAACCTCACAATAAGTATAGATAGGTTTGTTTTTTGGAAGTTCCCCCAGCCTATCTCTTAAATCTTCAATAGGAATATTTATTGATCCCTCGATGGCTCTAGCTTCATGTTCTTCTATTGTTCTCACATCCAATAATACTACGCCATTATTTTTAAGTTTATCAACATCATGCCAATGCCAAATAGGCATATCTCCTTTGAGGAAGTTTGCTGCCACAAAACCAGCCATATTCACGGGATCTTTTGCTGAGCTGTAAGGGGGAGCATAAGTTAATTCCAATTCTTCTAAATCAAACACTGTCCCTCCCATTTTTATTATTGTAGATATCACATCTATTCTCTTTTCCGTACCCTGACCTCCCACAATTTGAGCTCCTAAAACTTTACCGGTAGGGACTTCAAAAAGAAGTTTAAATGCCATGGGAACAGCCCCAGGATAATATCCGGCGTGATTATTAGGATGGACATATACTTTCTCATAATTAATTTCAATATTTTTGAGCTGTTTTTCTGTTAAACCTACATTTGCCACACTCACATCAAATACTTTTGCAACTGAAGCTCCTAAAATACCTTTATATTTAGATTCTCTTCCTGCTATATTATCTGCTGCGATTCTGCCTTGCTTATTAGCAGGACCTGCCAATGCGATTGCTATTGGATCTTTGGTTTGATAATGCAGCACTTGAACGGCATCTCCTACAGCATATATATTAGTATCTGAACTTTGCATATAATCATTAACGATTATATGGCCTTTTTGTCCTAAATCTAATCCAGCTCCTTTTGCTAGCTGACTTTGTGGTCTAATTCCTATTGCTAATATTACTAAATCTGTTTCAATTGTACGACCACTTTTGGTTTTCACATAAGGCCTATCTTCATTAGTTCTTCCAAAAGATTCTACAGGATCCTCTAGAACTAAGCACACTCCATTTAAAATTAGCTCCTGATGAATGAACTGGGCAATCTCTTTGTCAATCGGGGGCATTACCTGATCAAGCATCTCTACAATTTTTACTTTCACACCATTCTCCACTAAATTTTCCGCCATTTCTAAACCTATAAATCCGCCACCTATAATGACCGCATGGTTAATTCTATTCTTTTCCACAAAATCTCTAATTTTTACAGCATCAGGAATCGTCCATATGGTAAAATAAGGTACAGAATCTAATCCTTTAAAAGAGGGAACTATCGGTTGTGAACCTGTAGCAAGAATTAAGTAATCGTAATCAAGTTCATATTCTTGCATTTTCTGTAAATCTCTTACCTTAACCTTTTTGTTGTTCTTATTGATTGAAATTGCCTCGTTATTCACCCTTACATCAATATTGAACCGTACAAGAAATCTCTCGGGCGTAACCAATTCTAATGATTCTCTATCCTTGATTACATTTCCAACATAATATGGTAATCCACAATTGGCGAAAGATACGTAAGGACCTTTATCAAGCATAATTATTTCGTAATCTTCTCTTAATCTTCTAAGACGAGCTGCTGCGGATGCGCCGCCAGCAACCCCACCAACAATTACTACTTTCTTCATAATTTTCTCATCATTTTTTTTCTTATTTTTCACTTTTAGTTATGCATTACTAGTTCACTACTTTACTTCTTAAGATTAAATATGCTTTTTTAAGATAATTCTTATAAAATGTAAATTCTGAAATTAGCTAATATTTTCTAACATAGATTTCGTTAGGAATTGTTTATGAATTAAAAAGATTATAATTAAAATGAAGAAGTAGGTTAAACAAAATCTATTTTTATAATAATAATTTATTTTAGATTGGCTTCCTGCCGTTAATCTAACTTTAACTATTAGAAGCAATAAATTCAACAATAAAATTACTTCCTTTCGAATAATCGCCTTTTACACAGTCTTCGATATATATATTTCCCTTGCACGTTTCTATAATTTTTTTAACCAAAGAAAGTCCGATTCCCATTCCACTTTTCTTCCCTTTAATATTATAATTTCGTTTAAAAATATTTTTTTTAGCTGCATCAGGAATACCTCGCCCGTTGTCACGAAATTCAAATCTAATATAATCAGTATTAGCTTTCAAAATTTTTAACACTTTAATCTCAATTCTTACTTTTTCATTATCATTATGCTTTATACCATTAATAATTATATTTTCAAAGACATCTATAAGAAACTCGTTAGCAAGTACATGAATATTTTTGAGATCAGTTTCAATTTTTATAGATACTTCTGAATATTTTGACATATTTACTATAGAATCTATCACATTATTAAGAATGGAAAGAACATCAATTCTTACCAAATTTGGTTGGTTTTCCTCCATTTTAGAAATTTTTGTTATATTTTCAATTAAATTATTTCCCCTTTCAAGCTGATATGTGATGGTATTCAGAAGATCTTCGATAGATGTTGGTATATTATCATCATTTACTCCCCTCATAGCCAATTCTGTTGAGAGACTTATATTATGTAAAATATTGTTAATATCATGGACTACGAGATCTCTATAAAATTTTGCCCGATTGTAAGCATCTTGGAATTTTTTTTCAGTATTCTTTATTTTTGTAATATTTCTTGATATACATAGCATTTTTTGTATCCCATTTTCATCTAAAAAAGCCTTTCCAATAGTCTCAAACCATAAATAATGACCATTTTTATGTTTTACTCTCTGCTGATTTATATGATAACCTTTAGCATGTCTTTCTTTTAATGCTTGAGTAACTTGTAATCTATCATCTTTATGAACTATTGAACCTCTAAAAGACATTCTATAAAACTTTTTAGGGGGATAACCCAACACTTTAGAATGAGTTTGCGAATTTGTATATTCGATCTTAAAATTATTATCATAGATCATAATTAAATCATCTGTGTATTCCGAGATTAAACAACATATCTCTTCAGATTCTTTCAATTTTTCTATTTTCGGCATAGTTGATTTAATCTATCTAATTTATCCTTAGGTAGAAGTAAGAAAGGAACTTACCACAAAACCCCTGAGACTTTTTTTAAAATCAATAAATCGTAATCAAATTATAGTTTATAATTTACCTTATAATATCAAAAAAAATATAAAAATAAACCTAATTACAAATATTTTGTTCAAATATAACGAACATTTAATTAATTTTTTATTTGAATAATAAAAATTTCAAAAAAAATTTAGAATAAAAAAATTTTTTTAGCTTAATTTAGGTTGTCTTTCATCCAGAATTATAACAGCATCTATAAAAAGTTCATAATTTTCGTCTTCATCAAAATCATGAATGACAACTTTCTCAACTTCGTTAGTTTCACCTTTAATTTCCAAAAGTTCTGATTGTTGGAGTATTTTGACATCTGAGTGTTTCAATTTGTTTTTTAAGTCAGGATTACCCGGAATTTCTTTCGCAGAAGTCACTACTATGACTCTTCCTGTGTATTCTGTTAATTTAAGAGCAAGATCTAAAGAATTATCACCCGAGTCTAAGACTAAAACTCTCTTATTTTTAAATTCAGTTAAATCCTCAACTTCTTTGTACACTCCTTTACCAAGAAATTCATCAACACCTAAAATGACTTGTATATCTATCTGACAGGACGTCATGACTTCCACCTCTGGTTTAGTCCCTTCGCGATAATTTCGTATTGCAGCTTGTAAGGCATCTGCAGCTAAGTTAGAACAATGCATTTTAATAGGGGGTAATCCATCAAGTTCATCAGCAACGTCTTGCCTGGTAATTTTATATGCTTCATCAAGAGTTTTACCTTTTGCCATTTCAGTAACCATTGATGATGTAGAAACAGCTGAACCGCATCCAAATGTTCTAAATTTAATATCGTCTATAATTTCTTCTCCTTTATCGTTTTTTCCTACAGTAATAAACATTTCCATTAGATCTCCACATACAGGATTTCCAACTTTCCCATATCCATCCGGATTTTCAATTACTCCAACATTTCTCGGATTTCGAAAATGATCTAATACTTTTTCTGAATAATTTGTTGATTTCATTTAACTATCCACCTCTTTATATTGTTTTATTAAATCAGGAGGCGTTAAGGGTGATAAAATCCTTAACCTTTTAACTATATTGGGTAAAGCTTCTAAAATTTTATCAATATCGGCCTCTTTTGTAAATCTTCCTAAAGATAATAATAAGCTACCATGAGCCTCTTCATGTAATAAACCCATAGCTATTAATGTATGAGAAGCTTCTAAGGTTTTTGAAGTACACGCAGAACCAGTAGCTGCCGCAATTTTTTCATCTTTTAAACCAAGAATTAAAGATTCTCCCTCAATATAATCAAATCTAAAATGTGCATTATTGGGAAGCCTTTTTTCAGGATGTCCATTTAAATACGACTTAGGAATTGTCTCCAATACTCCTTTTATTACTTTATCTCTTAAATTTTTGAGACGTTCTGCTTCAGAACTCATTTCTTCTTTCATAATTTCAGCTGCCTTTGCAAAACCTACTATTCCTGGTACATTTTCTGAACCTGACCTTATCCCTCGCTCTTGACCTCCACCGATTATTGTTGGATTTACTCGAACACCTCTCTTCAAATACAGAGCTCCTACTCCTCTTGGGCCATAAATATCATTCGAAGATAAAGTAATTAAATCAATAGGCACTTTTTGTACGTCTATAGGTATAGAACTTTCGCTTGCTACCGCATCTGTATGGAATAAAATTTTCTTTTCGGAGGCAATTTCGCTTATTTCCTTAATTGGCTGCAATGAACCTACTTCATTACTAGCTGAAGCAACAGAAATTAAAATGGTTTTATCAGTAATTAAACGCTCAAGCTTATCAAGATTAATAATCCCATATTGATCTACAGGAACCCTACTCACTTTGAAACCTTCTCTCTCCAAATTTTTCGCAAGATTCAAAATTGATATATGCTCTATTTCTGAAATGATGATATGATCTCCCTTCCTTTTACGATTCTGAGCCGCGCCGATCAAAGCTAAATTATTTGATTCTGTAGCACATGATGTAAAAATTATATCAGAAGCGTCGGGGGCATTGATAAAATGTGCAACTTTTTCACGAGATTTTTCTAAAATATCTGTCGCAATGTCTCCATCTCCATACAAGGAAGAAGGATTTGCAAATTTTTTATTAAAGTAAGGGAACATTTCTGATAAAACTCTCTCATCCACAGGTTTTGCGGCTTGGTAATCTAAATAAATGTCCATTGTATCATTCCTCCATCTTTTTTATTATATTTCTTATCATAATTATATCATATCCAAAAATTATAAATAAATTTAAAATTAAAACCACTGTGTAGCATCAGCTTCAAGCACCAAATCGTTTAATGTCGCAGCGCCCACTATTTTTACTCCTGAAATTAATTCTACCTTTTCCCATCCTAACATCCTTTTAGATGCTTCACACACTAAAATTTCTATACCCATTTCTAAAGTTTTATCAATCATTTCTTTTACACTAGGAAAATCTCCTATTTTTATTTTTTCGGCTTCTCCAGGCTTTAATATCTTTAATGCTGTTCCTAAATAATAAACCTTTGCTCCAAGATCCATAGCTTTTGCTGTTTGCGCTAACACTAAAGGTGAATATTGCCTCTCAGGTGCATCGCTCGTTTGTACATATAGGATCCATTTTTTAATTTCGTTCATCTTCTCTCATGCATCCTACTTTTTTTTTCTAAATACAAATGTTAAAAGACCATCTTCATTTGTGAATTCCAAGATTTCCGTACCAGTTCTTTTTGCCCATCTCTGTAAATCTTCTTCAGCAGCAGGATCGTCGGCTACAACCTTAAAACATTGATTCACTTCGATCGTCTCTGACAAATTTCGAACTTCAAACAATGGTTCTGGGCAAAATAATCCAGTAGTGTCTAATTCTTTTACTATTTCAATATTTTCTTTTTCACTCATTTTTATACCATCACGTTTTTTTTAATTTTAAATTTGTGTTGATTTCTATGATTAATGAGTTTAAGTGAAAACAAAAATATTCTCATTATAATTTAGTGAAAATACACGTATGGCTTAAAAATATAATAAACCCCTTCGAAAAAGAAGCTTATAATTTATAAATTCTTTCAAAAAAAAACCTTTTCAGAAAAAGGTATAAAGCTTAAAAAGAGATTCCAAAAATTTTTTAATAATTGGAGTTTTGAAAAAAAGAATGAGAGAATCGAGAAAAGCAATCCAAAACGCGAGGGTTTTGGACATGGGATAAAATTTAGTTACCATTTAATTAGGAAATTAGGGGATATTATGTATGTTTTCTCGAGTTCCCTCTATCTTCATAAGGAAAACCTAATATATAAATGTTTTTTCAAAAAATTTACATTTAAAGAAAAAACTGAAATTCGACTTGTAATTTATATGGGCAATAAGCAAGTTTAAAAAGACTGAATTTTAAATTTTTTAAAAAATTGTATGTATTGTGAGAAAAAAAAAAGAAGAAGAGAAAAATTTAGAGGAAGACAAAGAAGCAGACGAAGTTCTTGCTTTAATGAAAGATGAAATTGTTATTCAAGCCAAGAACTTAGTCAAAGATTATCATATCGGAGAATATATTGTAAGAGCAGTAGATGATGTATCGCTATTAGTAAGGAATGGTGAATTTATTGTCATTAGAGGGCCTTCAGGCGCAGGAAAAACCACCCTTCTCAATTTAATTGGTGGATTAGATTCACCTGAGAAAGATAAAGGTATAATTTATGAGCATGGAGTTAAAATAAGTGATATGGAAGAGGAATCTTTAGCTACCTTTAGGCTTATTAATTCTGGATTTATTTTTCAAAATTATAATCTGATCAGTACCTTGACAGCCGAAGAAAATGTCATGTTTCCTATGAATCTTGCGGGAGTGGTATTTAAACAAGCTCGAGATCTTGCTGTAAAGTTGTTAAAAAGATTAGGATTAGGAGAACGGCGAGAACATTTACCATTTCAGCTCTCAGCAGGAGAGCAACAAAGGGTAGCGATAGCTCGAGCATTGGCAAACGATCCTCCAATCATATTAGCAGATGAACCCACTGCGAATTTAGACAAGAGTTCTGCCGAAATAATAAGAAATCTTTTTAAGGATCTAAAAATGTTAGGTAAAACAATAATAATTGCAACACACGATGAATATTTAATCGATCTTGCTGATAGAATAATTGATTTTGAGGATGGTAAAATAGTAAAAGAGCAAGTAATTTCACTTAAAAAAAATGAATAAATTATTGTCCTGATTAAATATGTCCTTAGATTTTGCCATAAAAGATTTTTATCGAAAAAGGAAATCGAATTTTCCCTATGTACTAACCATTGCCTTAGTCATAGCACTCGCTGAATTTTTGATTTATTTTTCGATTTCTCTTGGAGTGAATCTTATTGTTCAAAATAAAATCTTTTATCAAGGAGATATTGATAATGAATATTATTTTTCAGGAGCAATTAACGCAATATACACTCAATTTAACACTCTTATCATTACTTTGGTAATTGTACTAGCTTTTACAGTTGTAGTCGTCATAACCACTACTTTAGTTATCCATAAGAAAAGAGATATCGCTATAATGAAAGCTTTGGGTACTTTACCTGATAAATTATATGGATTTTACCTTTTAGAAGCTTACCTTATGTTTTTGATTGGATTTATCTTGGGGTTTATTCTTGGTTTGGCTTCATTTGGTATATTTGCTTTAATTATGAATATATTAGGATTTAAACTTATTTTTCGAATTGATTACGTTTATACTCCAATATTATTTTTTTCTTGTATTATAGGAATTTTTGCGATAACAGGGTATTCTTTAAGGAGAATAGGAAATCAAAAAATAGTAAAATCGTTTTCAAAGGACATTCCCCATAATCTGCTTGCTTCTAAAAAACTTAGCATAATCCCAAGATGGCTTTCCACCTTTGGATTCAATATAAAAATAGCGATAATAAATACTAGCAGAAGAAAAAATGAATTTATACGGTTTTTTATTATCTTCTCATTAATATTTTTAATAATTTTTACATTAGGTTTAGGTGTCTTTGTGTTAAATACCTCTTCACAGGAATGGATAAAAAAATCTCAAGGAGAAAATATCGTAGTTATAGGGCATGAAGATGTTGTTGATAAATATTCTGATATGTATAAAATGTTTTCTGATCCTTCGATTTCGGTTGATGAGGACGATATTAATTTTACAGACTCCAAATATATGTTTAATAAAACTGATCTTGTAGAAATTGAAAATATTAATAAGGTTGATAAATTTGAAGCAAGATTAATTAAATTCTGTGATGTTGAAGAACTCATTGGATATTATTATTATTCAGAAGAAGGAGGAGGGGGAGGTGGGTATAGAACAGTCGGTCAAGATAGAAAAGGTAATTATCCTATTATTGGTGTTGATCCTGATGAGATTATACAAGATTTTGAGATTGAAGGAAGATGGTTTGATGAAGATGATGCTTACGATAATATGACTATAGGTGATGGATTAGCTTATAATTTTTTTGACTATCCCCTCGATCAAAGTATGAAGATTAAAGATATAGGACATAGATTTCACATTTCCGGAGTAATAATTGATAGTTTTTATAGTGGTTATGCGGGATATATTGACTTAAATGAATTTCAAGAAGGCTTAAATTTCACTACAAATGAAGTCAATTTAGTTTTACTGGAGCTTAAGACTGATGCTTATAGTGATATAAAAGATGATCTAAAAGATTTTATAAGAGCGAAGTTAGGTACTGAATTTACTTGTAAAAGTTTAGACGAAATTTTCCAGCAAAACATCAATTACTTATCATACTTAACAATTTATCCGATTGTTTTAATAATTTTAATGGCAATTATCTCAATTTTATCTTTATATAACTATCAAAAAGCAGGATTAGTAGAAAAAGCAAAAGATTTCTTAATTATGAGGGCTTTAGGCTCAAAAAAAAAGTCTTTAAAGCGAATCTTATTCTTAGAATCTTTATTTGTCATAATTCCCTCTCTTCTGTTAAGTTTAGCGTTGGGAATGATAATAAATTCTACATTTTTATTCGATCGTGCCTATTTGCCGCCTTTATATTTTCCTTTTATCGGTATTGCTGGTCTATTTGGAATAATGATCATTTTCAACTTGTTAAGTTTAATTCCTATTATGAAAAAAATAGACAAATTCAATATAAAAGATTTCGAACTATATTAGATTTCGATCTATATTAAATAGGTGCACACTATTATTAAGTAGATTAAATAAAAAAGGAAAACGAAAAATTTTTCTACTAAAAGGTTTAGCTCTTATTTTACAATTATTTCAAACGAAATTCGTGAAAAAAAAAGTTAGGATAAAAAATTGACCGAAGAAGATTTAAATGCTAAAATTGTGGAATTAGAGGAGGAATTTAAAGCTAAAGAACGCGAATTATATGATTCATACGACAGAATTGACCAGTTAGAAGAGACTATTATGAAATTAGAATCATGTCTCGAAGATGAAAATATAAAAGATTCGAAGAAAAAAAAGAGCACAAGAGAAGTAAAGTTAGAAATTGAACTTGAGGAAAAAGTTAGAGAAATAAGAGATTTAAAAAATAGGATGGGTATATTAAGAAAGGAAAAGACTCAAACTCAACGTGAGCTTGAAAAATATACCAAAGTGGATACTGGGACAGTGATTAGAATCGAAGAGAAGAAGCAGCCATTAGAGATCTTAGTGAAAGATTTAAACGATAAAATCCGAAAGCAAGATATCATAATAAGAGAGCTCAAACAACAAAAATTAGAATTTGAATCGGATAATCTCAAAAAAACAACATTGCAAAACGAAGAAAAGTATAATAACTTAAAGAAGTTGATGGATTATAAAAATGAAATTATAAGTGAGTTAATCAAACAAATGCAAAACCATAAATCACTGATATCGGATTCCCAAATCCAATCAAGAATTAAAAGGATAGAAGAATTAAATGAAAAAATAAGCAAACATATTAGTCAAACCTAATTTTAAAATATTCTGACTTATATATTATTTGAAATAGTGAATCTTTTATTGCAAAATGGAATTATTGCCATTTTCAAATAATTTAGTATTTATTTAAGTCAAAAAACTATATTTATCTAAAAGAAATCAGAAAAAATTCTAATCACTTATTAACTAAAAAGTTAAAATTTAAAAAAATGTATTAATGTAAGTTATTAAATAACCTCTTGCCTAAAAAAAATTCCAAATCAGAAATGAGTGAAAATAACCTAACTGATAAAATAAAGGAATTACAAAATGAATTAGAAGCTAAAGAGCAAGAGGTAGTTAAATATTTAGACAAAATTGAGGACCTCGAAGAGACGGTAATGAAATTAGAAACCTTGATATCGGATGAAAACTCAAAATCTTCAAAGAAAAAATGGAAAAAAGCAAAAGATTCACTACTCGAAATGGACGTTGAAGAAAAAGAAAAAATTATACGAAATTTAAAAGATAGAATGGGATTTTTAAGAAAAGAAAAAATTCAACTCCAAAGAAAACTTGAGCAATATATTAAAGAACAAAATAATAGCACTGTAATTAGAATTGAAGAAAAAAAGGAGCCATTTGAGACGTTAGTAAAGGAATTACAAGATAAGATCAATAAACAACAAATTACCATTCACAAATTAAACACTGAATTAAAGAAAAAGAATGAGAAGATCGAAGATTTTAATAAGAAAATGGTAAGTTTAGAAACAAACCAAGAACCCCTCAAAAGTAATGTAAAAGTAAATACGCCGCATAGCGAGAATAATTCACTAACAGATGAATTACAACGAAAATTAAATAAGGCAAAATTAGAAATTAAGGAATTACAGAAACAATTGGAAGAATATAAAATTTGGAAAGCACCCATCAATGAAGATTCTCAAGTTGAGATAATCCGGGAATTAAGAAATAAATTAGAACGAATCTCCGCGCAAGACAACACAATCAGTGAATTAGATAAGATTTCAGATCAAATCATAGACCCCTCATCTGAAGATTCTCATCTCGTATTAAGAATTAGAGAATTGAAAAACTTAATTGAAGATCTTAGGACACAAAATATTCAACAGAGATTAGAAATCTCTAAATTGAGAAAAAAATAAACTTAATTAATGTTAGAACTTATAATCCTTGGGTCAAGTGCCGCAATACCCATAGAAAAAAGAAACTTATCCTCTGTAGCTTTAAGATATAGGAATCATATCATCCTATTTGATTGTGGAGAAGATCTCCAGCGTAGATTCATAGAAGCCGGATTGAAATTTAATAAACCATTAAAAATTTTAATTTCTCATTTTCATGGAGACCACATAATAGGACTTCCGGGTTTATTATTTCGTTTTTCTTTAACAGATCGGTCTGCTCCACTTACGATTCTAGGACCTCCCAATCTATTTCTTTATCTATATCTCCATAGGAAAATCCTTGGATTGAAAGCAAACTATCCTATTACTATTGTTGAGATTGATCATTATAATAAAATTCTAACCGAATATCAAGGCTTAGATTCTGAAGACCCTGTTAAAAAAATTGAATTAAACGACAATATTATCCATGAAACCAAACGATATTATTTACATTATGCTAGGGTTAATCACTCCGTCCTCACCTATGCCTTTGCTTTTGTGGAAAAACCACGATATGGCAGATTTAATCCAGAAAAAGCACGAGAATTAGGCATTCCTGAAAGTAGACTC
>JBHLNT010000274.1:0-4733 GCA_048941265.1 Promethearchaeota archaeon | reverse complement strand
AATTGCTCCCGCAGGGCATGCTGCTGAACAATCTCCACATCCTTTACACAGAAGAGGATTAGATTCAGATACTAGTACTTCGTTATCAAAATTAACACCAATAGCCCCAAAATTACATACTTCTTCGCATTTTTGACATCCAATACATAAAGCAGGATTAACTATTGATATTAAAGGTTCATTCTCGACCTCTCCAGAAATAAGAGGGATTAAAGCATGAGCTGCAGCACCTCTTCCTTGTGAAATTGAGTCTGCTATTCCTTTTGGCCCATGACAGGTTCCTGCTAGGTAAATTCCATCAGTAGCAAAATCAACGGGTCTTAATTTAATATGGGCTTCAAGGAAAAAACCATTTTGATCTCTTGCACACTTTATCATTTCCCCTAATTTTTGAGTATCATTTGGGATTAAAGGCGTTGATAACACTAACTTATCAACTTCTATATTTAGATCTATTTGAGTGAGGATATCTTTTACATTAACGATTAATTTTCCATTCTTTTGTTCTACAATTGGATATTCATTAAAACGTATATAATTAACATTTTCTCTAGCTTTCCAATAATATTGTTCTTCATCTGTTCCTACTCGAATATCTCGATATAACACATAAAGATTTGAATTAGGATAGTTCTCTTTTACATATAAAGCATGTCTAATTGATTCGGAACAACAAATTAAGGAACAATATGTCACTCCATTGCCATCCTCTGGTTGGCGTGAACCAACACAATGTATAAAAACTATTGTTTCTCCATCTTTTAACTCATTATTTTTTAGTTTCTCAGATAATTCTAACTGAGTCATAACGTTTTCATTTTCACCGTAATGATACCAATCTTTAGGTTTATACTCATAGGCACCTGTTGCTGTGATGATAACTCCAACGTTCAAATTTAACTCTTTATTTTCAACTGAATTTTTTACTTTTATTTTGAAGTCACCAATGGATCCTTTAACTTCTACAACTTCGGAATTTAAATAGGTAGTGATATTTTTCATTTTTTCAAATTCTTTTAACCTATTATCCAAGAATTGTTTTGAATCGATTCTGTCAAAGTTAATTTTATATATCAAGTTCAACTGTCCTCCCAATTTACTATCTTTCTCTATTAAATGGACTCTAAAACCTTTATTAGCAATTTCTATTGCAGCACTTATCCCAGAAATACCTCCCCCCACAATCAGTGCCTCTGGAACTACTTTACCCTTAATTTTATACTCAGCTTTTTGATTTTTGACTCTTGCTATACCCATTCTTAAAAGATCTTTAGCTTTATCAGTAGCTTTTGGAATATCATGCATATGTACCCAAGAATCTAATTCACGGATACTTACAAAATTAAATAAATATTCGTTCAATCCTGCCTCTCTAATTGTTTTTTGAAATAAGGGTTCGTGAGTTCGTGGAGTACATGCTGCCACTACTACTCTATTTAGGTCAAGTTCTTTTATTTTCTCTTTAATGATGTCTTGTGTCAATTGAGAACAACTATATTTGTTTTCCATAGCAAAAACTACATTTGGTAAAGTTTTAGCATAATCTACTAGATTTGGCACGTCTACATATCCTCCTATGTTTATCCCACATCGACAAATAAAGACGCCAATTTTTGCTTCATCACTTGATTTCACTTCTTTAAGGGGAGGTAATTCAACGTTTAAATCTTCATCACTTAAAGGTACAGCAAAGCTTGCTGCTAGTGAAGCAGCTCCACTTGCTTTTGCAACAGAATTAGCAATATCATCAGGAGATTGGCATGACCCAGTAACAAATATACCATCACGAGTAGATTTTAAGTCTTCTGTGGAGTTATCGGTTTTAAAAAAGCCTAATTCATTTTGTTCTATTCCTAAAACTTCAGCTAATTTTTCAGCATCATTTCTAGGTTTCACAGCATTCGCTAAAACAACTAGATCATATTCCTTTGTTTCTACATCTCCAGTATCCAAATTTGCTGCTTTTACAAATAAATTATGATTTTCAGGATTTTCTCTGACATCTCCAGGAACGCCATGATGATAGTGTAAATTATATTCATGTTTAGCTCTTTCAATAAATTCTTCTTGATTTTTTCCGATTACTCTTATATCGTTAAAATGTATAGTGACATCTGTATTTGGAGCATGTTCTCTAGTAACTACTCCTTCTTTAGCCATATACATACAACAGAATTTGGAACAATAGGCACAAAGATCTTCATTTCTTGATCCTACACATGCTATAAATGCAATATTTTGAGCATGTTCTTTATCTGAAGGGCGTAATAATTCTCCTCCTGTAGGACCAGACGCGCTTAATAATCTTTCATATTGCATTGCCGTGATCACATTTGGGTATTCTCCATAATGATATCTGTCTAAAACCGAAGGATCAAGTAGATCATAACCTGTAGCAACTATTATTGAGGCTATATTATAATCAACTATTTCTTCTTTATCATCCCAATTTATAGCACCAGCTTCACATTCTTTCTCACATAATTTGCATACCCCTTTTGTAAAATAGAGACATCTTTCAGAGTCTATAACTGCCTTCCGCGGAACTGCTTGTGGAAAGGGAATGTAAATTGCGGTACGATTTCCCATTGATTCCTCAAATTCAGAAGGTATTTTTTTCATCGGACATTTTTCGCTACATGCACCACAACCAGTACAAATGTCCCAATTTACATATTTTGGTTTCTTTTTAATTTTAACTTTAAAATTTCCGGCTTCACCAGTTACTTCTTGAATTTCAGAGTATGCTAGTAATTCAATATTTGGATGTCTACTACATTCAACCATTTTAGGAGCAAGAATACATATTGAGCAATCTAATGTTGGAAATGTTTTATCCAATTGAGCCATTCGACCTCCTACCGAAGAAGTTTTTTCTACCAGAATCACTTTATAACCTTGTTCGCCTAGCGATAAAGCTGCTTCTATTCCTGAGATACCACCACCAATTACCATTATATTACTATTCATAAATTTTCCATTTCCTTCAATTTTTAATTAAGATTTTGTTATTATCGATTATTTTATTAGAAATGTTCTATCATTTTTGAAAATTGTTTTTAAATTTGATAAGATACGTAAATATTTTTTAGTGACTATCTACGCCAAAATCCTATATAAGTATTTTGGATCCAATCCCGATTATAGACCTTTATCGCCGGATTTTATCAAAAAAAGTTAATTCTTGATCATTGTTTTAGAGAAAATAACTATTTTGCATATATTTTCTTCTTTTATTAAGAAAATTTTAAATATTACGATTTTCGAACATTAAAAGACGTTTTCTATCATAATATCAAGAAAAAATACTAATTTTGCTATAGTCCTTTTAATTCAAGAGAAAATCGATAAATACGAAAAATTGAAAAGATATCGAAAATTTTGATAGTATAATAACCAAACAATCTATTAAAGATATAATAAATAGAATTATAATATTTCCATATCATATATAAATAAAAAAATTAAACCTCAAGTTATAATTGCATTATTATAGTTTTGGTGAATCTTATTAAAATATTAGTGAGTGGGCCACTACAATCAGGTAAATCAAGTTACATAAAAGCTTTAGATCCAAACGCACTAAATGTAGAAGCTAAAGGCAAGGATGAAAAATTTTATACTGTAGGTATGGATTTGGGCAGTGTAAAGCTTAATGGATTTGATTGCTATTTATTTGGTACTCCGGGACTTTTGAGATTTTCAATAATGAGAAGTATTATTACTACAGGTAGCGATGGAATAATTTTCATTTTTGATTCTGTTGCACCAGAAAAAGATGATAGTGCAATTATGATATTAAATTCTATAAGAAAAATATTACCTCCTAATATTCCAACAGTTTTTTTAGCAAATAAGCAGGATATTAAAGGAGCTCGCCCTCCAGAAGTGATCCATTCACAAAATTATTTACCAGAAGATAGCAAAATCTTTCCAACAAGTACTAAAACTAATTTAAATATAAAAGAATCGATTACTTATCTGGTGAATCATATATATGAAGAATATTCATCATTACTTCAAATATTACGCACTTATGAAAATGATATAGAGGGTTTAGCAAAGGAGCTAAAAAAAGATAAGATTCAAATGCGAGATTTCTTGAATAATTTAGAGATTAAACGCTTTATTGAAGTTGATAGAATTAATAAAATTTATAAGGTCAGAAGCGGACTAAAATATCTAGTTTAAAAATTTCTTTTTTTTAGTTTAAAATTTTTAGCAATTGTCCTAATTTAAAGTAATAATGGAGAAATTTCACTAGATTCAAATCTGGAATTTAAATTCAATAGATTAGTTCTTTGATTTTGTAATATATTCCAGAAAAATTCTGGTACTTCATTTTCTTTTTTATATATACTTTCAATCCGATCTAATTTTTCTAGAAGTTTTTCAGGTCTTATAGAAAATTGTTTGATATAATCGTCTTCTTTATACGATTTATTGAGATATTCTTTAAATATTATCTGTAAATCTGAATACTTAGGGATATAACCAATTGGTGTTTCTATAGCCTCATATTCATTATTAATTCGCCCTTCTGCCCATATTACCCAACATAATTTGTCTAAGATTCCATTTAAATATTTTCCATCTCTATTTTTAAGAAAATAATTGGTTGCAAACACTCTAGGACAATGATCTAATTCTTCTCCAAATTTTTGGTGATTTCGTAAATATTTTCCTAGACTTAAAACCAAAAAATCAAGATTGGCCATTGGATTTGCTTGTCT
>JBHLNT010000273.1:0-4749 GCA_048941265.1 Promethearchaeota archaeon | reverse complement strand
TTTTCCGCAGGTAGCGATGATAGAGCAGCAAATCTTTCCGGAGAAACAAAAGCTGAAAATATCAAGGTGAGAGGGGGAATTAGGCCGCATGCATGTAACACTGGATGTGTGATAAGATGTTCCGAAGTATATGTTAACCCAAAAGGAAAAGAACCAGTAGGCGTTCTCGAATATGAATCCGTATGGGCTCTTGGAGCCAATTGTGGTATCTATGATTTAGATGATGTTGCTGAACTTAATCGAGCATGTAATGATTTGGGTTTAGATACAATAGAGGCAGGAGATACGATTGCTGTAGCCATGGAAGGAGGATTAGCGAATTTCGGAGATGCAAAGGCATCTTTAAAACTAATGGAAGAAATTCGTAAGAAATCACCTCTTGGAAGAATTTTAGCAAATGGTACTGAATTTACTGGTAGAGCATTAGGGGTATGGAGGGTTCCAACTGTAAAAGGTCAATCGATGCCCGCTTATGATCCAAGAGCTATAAAAGGAATAGGTGTCACCTACGCAACCACTCCTATGGGAGCAGACCATACCTCTGGTTATGCTATTGCCACTGAAGTCATGGGAGTTGGTGGAACAGCAGATCCCCGGGATACAAAAAAATCAGATCTCTCGCGTAATCTTCAAGTAGCTACAGCAGCAATTGATGCAAGTGGCTATTGTCTCTTTATTGCCTTTGCAGTATTGGATATTCCAGAAGGTTTAGAGGGAGTCGTTGAATCAATTAATGGAGTTTATGGCACAAATCTCACGGTAAATGATGTTGGTCCTATAGGTCAATCAATTATCGATACAGAATTGAACTTTAATAAAGCTGCAGGTTTTACTAAATTAGATGATAGATTACCTGAATTTATGCGAACAGAGAAGTTACCCCCCACAATGGAAGTGTTCAACGTTCCTGATGAGGAATTAGACAAAGTATGGGGAAAATAAAGGTAAAACAACAATGTCTATAAAAGTAAAATTATTCGGAGACTTAAAAAAAAAGGTTCCTGATCAAACGGATAATATAGGAGCCCCGACCATATTAAACATTGAAAACACAGGAATTGAGAGGGTTCGAGACATAACTGAAAAACTTTCTATTAAGGAGTCCGAGATTTACCATATATTTGTTAATCATAAATATTCCGGATTTACGAAGAAAGTAAAAGGTGGAGATACAGTTGCATTTTTTCCTCCAAAAATGAGTGTGTTATATAAATGGTATTATCCTAAAGAAGAGGATGACTGACAATAATATGATTTCTATTACAATTAAGCTGTTTGCAGATTTAACTCAATTTGGTCCGGCTAAAGCAGATGAAAAACTCCCGGAAGGAAGCAGCATAAATACAATATTCGAAAAATATAATATTCCCAAAGAAAAAAAAACCATAATAATTGTCAATAGTAAACCTCACTATAATCGTAATTCTATCCTCAAGGATGGAGACATAATTGCTATTTTTCCTCCACTTGCGGGAGGATAAATGAAACCTACTTAAAAATTATCTTTTTTTTTTTATTTTTATTATCAATTATTCACTTTTCAAGAGGAATCATACTTTTTTACAACTCTAGTACACTATTGTATTGGTATAAAACTCCCAAAAAGCATCGTGTCTTAATCATTGGAAAAATTACATAATTTTTTCGTAATATAAATTTATTTTATTACCATATTTCTTATGAATCTTACTTAGAGAAAAGTCTAAATCTGCGTTGGTTAAAGCTTTTCCCGCATCATTACACAGAAATACATCTTTATGTTTTAATTTTAGTTCCTTTATTATAGGAAAATAGATCTCTTTAAAAGGTGTTTTTAAATTTTCATCAATTAAGGGGATCGTTTTGAGTTCCCCGCTCTGAATAATTTTTATTGTAAAAACTTCATCATATTTCATAATATAATTACATATATTAACCAAAATTATATGAAGATAAGATTTCAACTAATAAGTTCTTTTTGATTTATCACATAATTTGAGATTCCAAAAACTTTTGAGTTAAACTAGTGAATAATTCGTCAATATTGCAGCCAGTTTTGGCAGAAGCGAGAATACAATTCAAACCTAATTTCTTTGCCTCATTTTCTAAATCTTTTTTGTAAATAACAACATCTTTCTCTAAATCAGATTTATTTCCAACTAAAATGAAAGGAATTTTCTTCGGGATCGACTGATATGTATCTTTATACCACATTTCCACATCATATAGCGTTTTTTCCTTTGTTCTATCCACTACTATTATCGCAGATTGAGCCCCCTCATAAAAGTTAGTTCGATAAGGAGACATATGAATAACCTGACCTCCAATATCCCAAATTCCCAGAGTTATATTAGTTTCTCCAAAGTTAAGATTTTTTTTCGAAATTCTTAGCTGAATAGTCGGGACATAATACTCATTAAAATTATCGTCGACAAATCTCTTAATAATCGCTGATTTTCCTACTTGGCAATCACCGATAACGATGACTTTCATAAAATATTCACCTTTCGGAAGCTTTTTTCCGGAAGCTATTTCAAAATCTACTTTTTGATATCCTCTAATATTAAAATTTTTATCGATAAAAGCCTGAAAATGATGTTCGCAAATCTCATTCCTTTGAATAGATATTGTGGTTAATGTTTTTGCCTCGCTGATTAATGATTTAGAAATTGATAACTCTTTTTCAGATTTACATATGGGACAAATAAATCTAAGAATCTTTTCATTATGAGTATAATTTTCATTTTCTTCCATAATATCTCCTCAAATTTAGTTTTAGTAAGTTCTCACTTTCTCTTCTTCTGAAAAGAAATATTTGATTTTTATCTGTAAATAAGCTTATTCCTAACAAATAATCTTTTAAGATTATTTAAAAACAAATGATTTTTAGGTATTTTGTTCTAATGTATATATCAAACTAAGTTATAACTGATAATAGAATACCAAAAATAAAAGGCGCACTTTATTCAAAAATTAATTTAAACATCTTTAATATACAAACGCATTTTTGATTACTGTATTATGTTTATTTTCGCTGAATTATTTATAATTTTCTTCGTAACCTCTTCAAAAATAGCTTCAACATTAATCCCTTCTTTAGCGCTTGTTTCAAAATAGGCATCTGTATTTAACTTTCCCATTAATTCATTAATATCTTCTTCTTTAGCTCTTTTTTCTTCAGGTCTTATTAAGTCCAACTTATTCCCTACTAATATGTTTGGTGTTGATCCAATGACTTTTTCTGCTTCTTTTTTCCAATTTAGGATATTTGAAAAAGAAGATATTCTTGTTAAGTCATAAACATAAATAATAGCTTTTGCTCCTTTATAGAACGGAGGACGCACAACTTTAAAATGTTCTTGCCCTGCTAAATCCCAGACAGAAAGTTTAATGTCGTAATTGGGATATTCAGGAAGTTCCACAGATTTTACGGAGAAATTACTCCCAATCGTCATAATATAGTTTTCGCTGAACGTGTTATTAACCGACTTTCTGACCAATGAGGTTTTTCCAACTCCTCCATCTCCCACGACGCATACTTTATATACGTAGTTTTTCTCACTGACCATTCTACTATACCATGACCCTCAATTAAATTTATATAAGAGAATCTTAAATAAATAACTTATGCCTATATTTTTGATCTTTTACGTTATAAGTTATAACTTACCAAAAATAAAATAAGAGAATTTTTTCGAGAAATCCTTTTATTCACTATACTTAAAAAGATAACATAAGTCCTTATAAATACCCACGACTCATAGAATTTATTGAAGAATTACCAAAGTTTCTTATAGGGAAAATATTAAGACGAGAGTTAAGAAAAGAAAGTTAATAATTATTATATCTTCTTTACCATCTTTCTTTTTTATTCTAACCTAAATATATAAAGCAACTCGCCGATCTCGTTGTATACAAAAATTAAGGCAACTATGGTAAAAAGGATGAGTCCTGCAGCTAATTCTAGAAATGTAACCGTGGTATAGTACTCAATTCCTTCTTCGTAGAATCTTAGGAGGTAATAGATAACTAAACCATTAATAATAATAAAGGGTATAAAGGTACGAAGCAACAAATTGCGATGATAATACCAACTAATCATAGATATTATTATATATATTACATACAAAATGAGTAAAACGGCTATAAGTGAAATAATGTTAAATGGCATTGAGCTCAAAATTAACCCTAATATCCAAATAAAAATACCGTAAATAACGTCAAATATTTTTATATTCTCTTCTCTCTTTTCGGCTTTCTTCAAGGAAACTTTTGCAATTGAAGGAAGAAATACAGTAGGCAAAATGGTAAGAAAAATTTTTACTTTTGTAAAGTAGTCTAAGGGACCGTAGGTATTTATCCAATTCCAAGCCCCCACAATAAAATCTGCCACAAAAATGTAGAAAAGGACCTTATTTCCAAAATCAATAAAAAATTCTTTTAATTTCAGCTTAGTTTTTGATAGATCTTTCATTATGATAGTATTAAGCACATCTTATACTTAAAAGTATTGTGTAAGATAGCATAAGCTATATATAGCCAAGTTCATGTCTTCAAGCGTAAATTTAAGGTTTTAAAAAGTAGATTCTTACAATTCAATAATAACTATTATTTAGAATTAACTTGAGATGGATTTTTAAAATTAATACAAATAACGTAAATCTTAAAGAATTTAGAAAGCAGAAATTTGAGAATCGAGAAAGAGATAAGTCAAATTAGTAAATAAATCATTTACATTTTGACCTGTTTTGGCTGATGTTATAAAATAAT
>JBHLNT010000272.1:0-4769 GCA_048941265.1 Promethearchaeota archaeon | reverse complement strand
ATCTGGAAATTCCGATTTTCATATATAAACAATCTTTTATCTGTTATGGCTCTGATGGCCTTTTCTAAATAATCATAAATCTTTAAAATAAACTCTGCAAGATTGTGGACATATTTCAATAATATTTTCAACATTTTATTTTATTATTTTTATTTTTATTTTACTATCCTCTATAAGAAAACCTAGATATTTAAATATTTCGACTAAATATAATTTATAATAGATTTTCACTCTTTTCCTCAGATATAAAGAAAAAATTCTATTTCCTATTTATCAGCATTTCTCTTTAATTAAGATAAAATAATTTCTCTCAAAATGGATAAATTTAAATACTTTTTTTAATCAAAGTAACTCAAGGACAAATCTGAACCAAAATTTTGGCAAAAACCGAAATATAGGGTATTATTAGATCTTGACCTGGCTAAAGATTCTCAAGTCGCATTTTACGATCTTTCCGCTTTAGTTGATAAATTTTTTGATCATATGCTTCAAGAAGAGCTTATAAATTACAAAATTTCTGGAATTGCACTCAGAACAGCCGCAAATTTGCATCATTTTAAAATCAGTAGCATAATCCGAGAAGAGGAGCAGAATCAGAAGATGGAAGAACTTGAGTAATTAAGACAACGTCATTCAAGAACAATTTCTAAGTCATTATCTCAACCAATTAGCCCTAAAATGTAAATAGCGACTAAAGATGAACTATTTGAGGCTAGCAAGATTTGAATACGAGAGAGATAATAAATATTTCAACTATGATGGAGAATATTTTCTATATATGCTTTAATATTGTTTTGATGTTCAGCTTTTACTTTGATTTTTTCTCCAGTTCTATATAATTTTTTATTTTATTGATTTTTCTTTCAATTCCCGGATTATCTTTCGCGCATTCTCAACAAGCTTAGAATATTTTGGTGTTCCGGTCTTGATAGAATCCTCATAGGCTTTAATTGCGTTATTAAAATCGCCTTTTTTAAAAAGAACACCCCCCAAGTTAAAATAAGCTGGTGCATAGTTAGGATTTATATGCAATGCTTTTGTGTATTCCCTAACTGCCTCATCGAGTAATCCTTTATTATAAAGAGCATTACCTAATCCATAATGGGCTCTGTCATAGTTCGGATTTATCCGTAGTGCATTATTATATTCCTTTATTGCCTCATCGAGTAACCCTTTATCATAAAGACCATTCGCCAAATTGACATGAGTGTCCGCCATATTCGGATCTAATCCTAGGGCTTCCCTATATTCCTTGATTGCTTCATTAAGTAATCCTTTTTCATACAGTGCAATCCCTAAGTTGTTATGGGCTTCTGCAAAATTAGGATTTATTTTTATTGCTTCTTGAAACTTCATAATTGCTTCGCTAAGTTGCCCTTTAAGAAAAATTACTTTACCGAGGTTGTAATGGGCACCAAAAAAGCTCGGATCTATTCTTATGGCTTCTTTATACTCCTTTATCGCCTCATCCAGCTGCCCTTTATTTTTAAGAACGATTCCCAAATTGTTATGGGCTCTTGCATGATTGGGATTTATATTTATTGCTTCTTTATATTCCATTATCCCTTCATCGAGTTGCCCTTTATCAATTAAGAGTACCCCCAGGTTATTATGGGCTTCTGCAAAATTAGGATTTATTTTTATTGCTTCTTGAAACTCCATAATTGCTTCGCTAAGTTGCTCTTTATCAGTAAAAGCAGCCCCCAGGTTGAAATGGGCTTCTGCAAAATTAGGATTTATCTGCAATGCTTCTCTATATTCCTTAATAGCCTCATCGAGCTGCCCTTTAGCTTTAAGAGCATTCCCCAAAATGCTATGGGTGTTTGCAATGTTCGGATTTATTTTTTTAGCCTTTTTTAACACCTTAATTGCTTCATTAAACTGTCCTTTATCAATAAGGGCAGCTCCCAAGTTTATGTATGCTAAAGTATAATCTGAATCTATTCGTAACGCTTTCTTAAATTCAATTATTGCCTCATCAAGCAAACCAAGTGTATAAAATGATAAACCTTGGTTAGAAATTTCCCATGCGTCGAATTCCTTATTTATAGGGAATTTTGGTATATTTTTTCCTGTTTCAGTTTGAAATAGTTCTTCCAAATCAATACGTAATTCCTTAAACGTTTGATACCGATCCTTCGGATTTTTTTGTATACATCTATCGATTATAGGAAATAATTTTGAGTTTAGCTTTGAAATGGGCGAGCTTTTGTGAAGCTGATAATATTCTTGGATAGTTTGTCCAATAAACGGCAATTTCCCGTTATTAACCATCTGGTAGAGAACTAATCCAAAGCTGTATACATCGCTCCTCACATTTGATATGCCTTCAAACTGCTCAGATGCCATCCATGGAGGAGTCCCGGCAATTACTCCCCCCTTAGAACAGTGCAAAAAACTTAGGCCTGGTTGAACTTCCTCCGTCACATCTTGGTCTGAATTATCTAATATTCCAGAAAGACCAAAATCCGTAATTTTTAAAATTCCCTCAGCAGTAATCATAATATTATCGGGTTTGATATCTCTATGAGGTGTAATGCCTCTTGATATGGCGTGTTCCATTCCTCGGCAGAATTGTATTCCCCATTCCAGTACAACTTCCAATGGTAAAGGATTTTTTAGATAGTGGGTTAACGTATTTCTGTCTTGCTCGTCTGGGGCAATGTATTCAAGTGTGATAAAGAGATGGTCATCGATATCCTCTAAAAATTTTGCCCGCACAATGTTAGGATGACGCTCAAGATTAACCCACGCCAATGCTTCACGCTTAAAATTATTAATTGTTTCTTTAGAAGCGAGAAACCTTTGTTGGAACGTTTTTAAGGCAACTATCTCGTTGAATTCACGATTATGGCACACATACACTATGCCCATGCCGCTCTTTCCCTTCCCTCCAAAAATGCGGAGAACATCGAAACGACCTCCGATGCGATCACCAATTTTAATTTCACTTAATGTTAACATTTCTTAATCCCATAATTAGACAAATTATTTTTAGTTGGATAATTTAAATTTTAATATTGATTTTGTCTAGAATATAATGGTCTTAAAACCATTTAAATCATTTTAAGTAGTTTAGTGAACTGCTTTTACAGCAGGTTTTAAAACTTTTTACTTGTTCAGTTTTTTTTTGATTTCTCTAATAGCTTTATTTGCTGCCTCAATAAGCTCTGATTTCTGTGGTGGTGCGACCTTGATAAAATTCTGATATGCTTCTATAGCTTCGGTTAGATGCCCTTTATATCTGAGTGTACTTCCTAAATTGAAATGGGCACTACTAAATTTTGGGTCTATTTTAATTGTAGTTTTGTACTCCTCGATTGCCTCATCGTGCATTGATTTTTCAGAATAAACCATTCCTAAGTTGTAATGAGCTTCAGAATGATTTGGATCTAGATTTAATGCCTTTTTGAATTCCATAATCGCATCGGTGTATCTCCCTTTTCTAGCGAGAGCTATCCCCAGATGACTATGAGTGCTAGATATGTTAGGATTTATTCTAAGTGCCTCATTATACTCTTTAATTGCCTCATTGAGTAGCCCTTTCATACTATAAGCGATTCCTAAGTTGTCGTGAGCTTCGGCAAATTTGGGTTGAATTTTTATCGCCTTAATAAATTCCTCGATTGCCTGATTATATTTTCCTTCTTCGCTATAAAAAATTCCCAACTTAAGGTATACGAGTGGATTTTTTGGATTTACTTTTAATGCTTCTCTGAATTCCTTTAACGCATCGTTCCGGCGTCCTTTAATCTTAAGAATACTTCCAAGATTATTATGGGCTTGGGCTATATTCGGATTTAATTTTATAGCTTCTGAGAATTCCTTGATTGCCTCATCTAGCTGCCCTTTATCCCGAAGGTAATTACCAAGGTTATAGTGGGCTTCAGCTACATTCGGATTTATTCGTAGAGCTTCTCTCATTTCTATAATTGCATCATCGAGCAAACCTTTAGCTTTAAAGATAACTCCTAAATTTGTATGCGCTGAAACATTTTTTGGGTTTATGCGTAGTGCTTCCTTGAACTCGTGTATTGCCTCTTCGAGTAGCCCTTTATCAGAAAGAGCAAGTCCTAAGTTGTTATGGGCTGAAGCATTTTCTGGATTTATTTTTATTGCCTCTTTATATTGCTTTATTGCTCCATCTAATAAACCTTTTCTACTAAGCGCGATTCCTAAAATAAGATGAGCATCGGCATAATTTGGATTTATTTTTATTGCTATATTTAATTCCCTAATTGCTTGATCGACTTTGCCATTTTTAAATAATAAACATGCGGTATCATAATGACCTTTAGCTTTGTCCATTTTTATTACCTCCTTTTTTCAAAGATTTTTTTCTACTTACATAAAATTAATTTTCTAAAAAATGAATTTCTTAGTTTTGCCTTTAGAGATATTAATTAATTTAGGAACTTTATTTAAAAATTTTCTTTTTTGCTAGTTATTAGCAGAACTACACGATGCCCTTACCACTCTTTCCTTCACCTCCGAAAATGCGATGAACTTCATACCGTCGATCGATACGGTCGCCAATTTTAATTTCAGTTGATTTTGACATTTCGAATACGCCTAGTTAAATATAATTATAATTGGATTATGAATGCTTTAAATTTAATACTTAATATCACAGTAGAATATAAAAAATTTATTTTAATGAAATTGAATCAAACCAAGAATTTTTAAGATTTTGGCTTAATGAGAAGTTGTTATAACAGATTTGAAATTATTTTATATTCTTAATTTCTCCTTAATTCTTTGTATTTTTT